>CAZKCX010000494.1:0-5794 GCA_964550865.1 uncultured Planctomycetales bacterium | reverse complement strand
GGAGCAGTTGATTCGGATCTGCTCGCGACCTCCGTTCTCAGGCCCTGTCTACGCGATGCGCGTCGATCCGCACCCGGCCTGGGACAGGACGTACACACGCGTAGCCATCAACGCCTGCCCGGGCGGTACCCGTCAGGTCTTCATGGCCGACATGACGGAACGGGTATCCTGAAGCCCTGGCTCCCGACGCCCCGCCGGCGACCTGCGCATCGATGATGGGTTGGTCGGAATTGCCGACCGACTATCGATCGAGAGCTTGTCGGAAGTCCGCGAACTGTGGGTAAGGGCGAGCTGAAGGAGCGAGGTTTGATCGCCACCATCACCGACCGCCGGGGTGCTACGCTACTTACCTACAAGAAGGACCGGCGCGAGTGGTACGAAACGAGGTGTTCTGAGGGGTTCGGCCCAGTGCGTCCCAATGTCCACGCTTCAGAACAAGCCCAAGCGAATGCCAATCGTGAGAGAACATGCAGTGCAAGATGCGTTCCGGCGCGTACTTCGACATCATCCAGCATGCGTCGAGGGTTGTGGCAAGCGCTCATTCAGTTCCTCGGCGAAGGCCTCGGCGTCGGGGGTTGTACGAATCACCTTGCATCCAAGCTTGGCGATCTCCTCGACCGCGACCTCCAAATCGTCCTGCATCGCCTTGAACTCGTCTGCGGATTGGTCCGTGAACGGCGTGAGCAACTGATCCGCGAGCAACAGATACCTTGTCGCCTTCCCAGCAACCCGAGCGTTGAGGAATCGAGGGAGAAAATCCTTGATTCGAGGGAGCCTTTCGATTTCGTAGGATGTAGCACCGATGTGGTTCGCCGCCTCTACCTTGTCAAAGACGATCATCTCCCCATTGAGGGCCTGACGATAGGCCATCCAGAGCTTGCCGCCATTGACCATCACATGCGCATGTCTCTTCATGCCACGATCGAGGAACCGGTGTTCCTCGGCAAGCTGTCTGAACCTGCCCGTAGGTCGACTGGCTGCCGTGGGGGAAACCACCTCGGGGGGCGCAACCAGTCGGCAGTATAGCGACTCAAGCACCTCCTCGAATTCCTTGCTCGGATCGGAGGATACCAGCAGCGGCTTGCTCAATAGGATAGGTCCTTCACAAAGCTGCTCCAGGTATCGAAGGAACGCCGGCGACGCTTTTTCAGGCTGGAACAGCGCCATGTGATCGCCTTCGACTTCGGTTCGGAAGAAATCCTTCCACTGTCGGAATGCGGTCGTTTCGATATCCTTCCGCTTTGCTGCATGCGGGCTGAACCGCATTTCCAGCCGTCCGCTCCCTTGGAGTATTACGCCGACGTTCACAGGCTCCATCCGCTCGCGATCCGGCACATATCGAATTAGGACATAGTAGTAGTCCAACATAGCCTAACCCCTTGGTGGCTCCTGTAGACCAGGGAAGAAGTCCCGCTTACCCATTATATCATCGAACAACCGACGACGACGCGCCAACAGGAACTCCTTGAGTCGCTCCCTTTCCTGCTTTGTTGGGCGGGCGAGTTCGGCGGGAATCCGGTCTACCGCCGCTTCGACCAGGTAGTCCGGCAAAGTCTCAACTCGGTCACACCACTGGCGGACCATGGCCGGATCCGTCAAAAACTCCCGGTAGTGGTTCTCCTTATGATCCATGTCGAACATTGCAGTTAGGTCGGCCTCTACCGCATCGAGCCGAGGTACGCCCGGCTCGATGCTCGCATTGGGACGGGGACGATAGAAGCAGGCGTTTCCCTGATCATAGAGCAGCAGTGACCCTCTTTCGTCCAGCATGAGGTTCCGACGCATCGGACCGAAGGCTCGGTCGTTGTTGGCGACGTATAGATCGAAGACGATTGCTCCATGCACTTTGCGGGGATGCTTCTCCACGTAGTCTCTGAGCGCCTCCGCAGTTGCGGGGGGAGGTCTCTGCATCGACGAAGCACGGCCTATCATCTGAATTAGAGCTACCGTCTCGCCGCCTGCATGGTGGGTTATCACGGTCGGTAAGTTCAACCCGAGGGCCAAGCCAATCTGCGTGGCTACCACCTCGTTGGCGATTGTAAACGGGAAGTCAGGGTTGTTTCGTTTGCCAAGGAAGTCGACGGTGAAATACGACTTCTCACCCGACGCGCCGCCAAGGGGATCGGACGGCTGCTCCCTGATTTGCCTGATGTAGCCCGACATGCCACTCCCGCCATGGCGCGACCGGCCTGTGTTGTGGAAAGTTATTGAATCCCTTCACGATTCAGCCGTCAACCCATCAGTGGGGGTCGCCACTCTATTGTCCTTCCTGATACCGTGGAAAAGCCGTCCCACGGAGCTAACCCCGTCACGGCTCGGCAAACGTCTCGACCAGCCTGCGCCACAGTCGCGTCCCGCCTTCGGCGTTGGTCATGACGACCAGACCGATACCTCGCTCGACGTCGAACTCGCAGTAGCAGCGGAAGCCCGTCCCGTTCGAGCCGGTGTGATAGAAGCGATCGCCGCCGGCGGTCTTGTTGATGGCCCACCCGAGCCCCCAATGGACGGCATCGGATTCGCGCCGGCCGCCCCGCTCGATCGCCTTGCGGCCGGTCGCCTCGGACGTCCGCGTGAGCATGGCGTCGACCGAGCGGGCGCTCAGCGAGTGGTCGGCCGATCGGTCCTGCTTCAGGATTTCCACCAGAACCTTCGCGTACTCATGCGCCGTGCAGTAGAGGGAGAAGCTCACATTCGCCCGTCGATAGAGCGGGCGACCCGGCTTCGGCCGGCCCTTGGCATCATGACCGGCGGCGGCGAATTCCCGAAAGCGGTTTTCCCAGACGTAGCTACTGATCGTGATCCCCAGCGGATCGAAGAGCTCCTGCCGCATCCATTTCTCTGCGGGCACGCCGGTGATCTGCTCGACGACGCGCTGGAGGTACAGGAACCCCTCACCGGAGTACTCGAACCGCGTCCCCGGCTCGAACCCCACAGGCAGTTTCCCGCTGGCCCCCTTCCGCCAATTCGGGAAGCCGCTCGTGTGCGAGAGCACCATCCGCGCGGTGATCTTCTTGTGGAGCGGTTCGTCCGGTAGATAAGGCTCCTTCAGATAGCCGACCAGTGGCCGATCCAGGTCCAGCTTGCCCCGCTCGACGAGCTTGAGGACGGGGTAGGCGAAGACGGGCTTGCTGAGCGAGCAGGCCTCGAAGACCGTGTTGCGATCCACCTTCGTGGTATCGCCCGCGCGGCGAACGCCGTAGTGTCGGTCCCATGCGATTCGTCGATCCTCGATGCCGACGATCGACACGCCCGGCACGTGGAACGACTCCATCCAGCCGGGCATCTTCTTGTCGATCGCCTTGACAATGGGGGGCACTTCCTGCGGTTGTTCGGGAGTGACCGATGGGGTTGGCTCGACCGACGTCGCGGTCTGAGCGCAGCCACCTCCCAAGCCGGCAAACACGATCACTCCGAGCCCGGTTGCCCTACGTGCAGCCCCCTCCAGACGGTTGTTCTTCATCCACCCTTCCTCCCAAAGACTGGCCGTTCGCGGCAATGCCGCGCGGTCCACGCACGGATGGTAGCAGCCGGCATCCGCTTCCGACACGCCCGGGACCGCCGGCCAGCGTGCCCCCAGCGCGGTAGGACTCGGCGATTCCGCTTGGCTGCCAAATCGTGGGCATATTGACACATATTCTGAACCTGT
Organism: uncultured Planctomycetales bacterium; assembly: GCA_964550865.1. Classification (GTDB taxonomy): domain Bacteria; phylum Planctomycetota; class Phycisphaerae; order UBA1845; family JAFGLZ01; genus JAFGLZ01. The sequence goes on along the minus strand of CAZKCX010000494.1, from coordinate 2,148 downwards.
CCAAGCTAGGGGTGGTTCCAGCGACCCTTCATGGTGCGCTTCCCGGGGGCCGCTTCGTCGTGTCGTCGATTCGGAGGTTCCATTATGGTAACGCGTCGAACTCGTACCGCCCTTGTCGGGCGGGATCACGTTCACCCTCTTCGGTGGCCGGTCGTCTTGCTCGTCGTGAGCGCCCTTGCGCATGGCACCGCATCGGCCGACTGGCCCACGTATCGGTCGGACAATGCCCGATCCGGCGTGAACACCAGCCCGATGACGGCGGACCTCGCGCCCGCGTGGACGCACAAGCTCGCCCACGCGCCGCGCGTCGCCTGGCCGGCGCCGTCTGAAGAACGTCACCGGATGGACTTCGACCGCGCGTTCTTCACCACCTCGGCCGAGGGTCTGGTCTTCTTCGGCTCCTCGGTGGACGACCACGTCTATGCGCTCGATGCGGCCACCGGCGAACTGCGGTGGTCCTTCGCGACGGACGGCCCCGTCCGCCTCGCCCCCAGCTACGCCGACGGCCGGCTCTATGTCGGTTCGGACGACGGCTACGTCTATTGCCTGTCCGCCAAGGACGGCACGTGCATCTGGAACTACCGTCCGGGTCCCAACGGCGAACGCGTGATCGGCAACGGGCGGATGATCTCGCGTTGGCCCCTGCGGGCCAGCATTCTTGTCGATGACGGCGTGGCCTATCTGGCCGCCGGTGTCTTTCCCTACGAAGGCCAGATCCTCTGCGCGCTCGACGCCAGGACCGGCGCCGTGATCTGGCGACACGACACGCTGGGCGATCGCTCGCACGACCATCGATTTCGCTTCCAGGGCATCACGCCGCAGGGGTATCTGCTCGCCGGGGAGTCCATCCTGTATGTGCCGTCGGGTCGCGCCATGCCCGCCGCCTTCGACAGAAAGACCGGTCAGTTCCTCTACAACTGCAGCCCGCCCGGGAAGGTCGGCGGCGCGTGGGCGCTGCTGGTCGGCGACGATTTGATCGCCGGCGTGGGTGCGTACGGTGAGCCGGCCAAGGTCCTCTATGACGGAGCCACGGGCAAGTGCGGGGGGGATGCCTTCGCCTACTATGCAGGCATCGACCTCGTGGTCGGTCCGACGTGCGCCTACATCCTCACCGACTCCGGCATCGTCGCCACCGACCGCAAGCGAAACGCCGCCGCGCTAAGCAAGACCCGCAAGCTCAAGCGAGAGCGCGACAAGCACAGCAAGAACCTCTACCGCCACCGACGCGCACGCTACGACGCACAAGCGGAACTGGCGAAGCTCGAGAAGGCCAAGAGCGACGAGAAGGACAAAGAAATCCAAGCGGCCAAGAAGAAGCTCGCCGCCATCGACCGGCTTCTCGAGCAGGACGTCGCCAAGATGAAGAAGGCCGAGAAGGGCATCGCCGAGGCGAAGAAGGGCGTCAAGGTGTGGGACTATCCCGCGAGCGGGCTGCGCTCGATCATCCTCGCCGGGGACGTCGTCTTCGCGGGGGGCGAGAACATCGTCGTGGGCCTCGACGCCAAGACGGGCAACGAGGTCTTCCGCGGCGAGGTGGACGGCCGCGCCGAGGGCCTGATGGCGTGCGACAACCGCCTCGTTGTGAGCACAAATCGCGGCGTGCTGCACGGGTTCAGCTCCTCCGGGGCCGAGCAACCCCGAGGGATCATCCAGCGGATCACCGCCGAGCCGTTCGGCAAGGACAAGCGGACGGACGTCTATCGCGCCGCCGCCGAAGCGATTGTCGGCGAAACCGGCATCACCAAGGGCTACGCGCTCGTCCTCGATGCCGGCGAGGGACGGCTCGCCCTCGAGCTGGCGCGACGGACGAAACTGAACGTCCTCGGGATCGAGAAGGATCGCGAGAAGCTCACGGCGGCGCGGGAGAAGATCCAACAGGCCGGCATGCTCGGCACACGGATCGCGATCGAGCCCTGGGACCTCGCCGATCTGCCCGACCACTTCGCCAACCTCGTCGTCTCCGACGGCGCGCTGCGAACCGGCAAGGCGAGCGCCCCAACCGACCAGATCGCTCGGGTGCTCCGACCGTACGGCGGCGTCGTGCTCATCGGATGGCCGAAGAGCGCAGCGGTCCCCGACAAGGCCAAGGCCGCGGACGGACTCGTCCGGTTCGTCAAGGCCGTCGCCACCGCAGCCGAGAAGAAGGTC
>CAZKCX010000493.1:0-5801 GCA_964550865.1 uncultured Planctomycetales bacterium | reverse complement strand
GATGGGTCCAGAATAGCGCCGTCGAATGACGGCCCGGGCCCGCTCCAGGTCCTCTCGGAACTCCTCGGGAGTCATGCCGTAGAGCAGTTGATGGCCGTACCCGTGACAGGCGATCTCATGGCCTCGCCAGACGATATCCTCCAACAGGCCCGGCCTGTGCTCGGCCGTCCAACCGGAGATGAAGCACGTCGCGCGGATCCTATGCTTGTCGAGAAGGTTCAGCAGTCGAAGCGTGTGCTCGGTATCGCGGTCCTCGAAATCGGCCCATGTGGACGGATCGGGGCCGGCCGGCAGGTCCAAGATGTTGAACCAGCTTTCCACATCGACTGTAAATGCGTTTACGGGGGTGCCTTGAGAGAACATGCCTCGACCCAATGACTCCACAACTGCGCTCGGAAACCACAGTCCGCCGTGCGCGCGCAGCGTCGCACGGGGCCTCCTTGAGCCTTATCGGTCCTGGCAAAAGGGTGCTTTGGCTTGGAAGGAACAAAATCAGAGCGTGGTCCGCGATTCGGTGGCGTCTTCCGGGGCGTCCTTGTTCTTGCTTACCGGCCCGTCTCGCGAGGCGATACGCTCCAGGATTTCGAGATACCGGGCGGCCAACGTGTCGCGATTGTAGTGCTCGGAAACGTACCTACGGGCGGAAAGACCCAACGAACGCGCCAGGTCGGGATCGTCGCAGAGCCGCGTGAGGGCGGTCACGAGCTCGTGGTGGTTCTCCGGCTCGATACAGATGCCTCCCTCGGCCGCTCGCACGAGGTCTGCCGCGTCGCCTTCGACGCCCATGAGGATCGGTCGTTCCATGGCTGCGGCCTCGAAGATCTTGGAAGGCAACACCGAGCGAAACAGATCGACCTTGCGGAGATGGACCAAGATCACGTCGGCAATCGACTGGAAGGCGGGCATGCGCGACTTGTCCTGCCGGCCTGTCAGCACGACGTTGTCCAGTCCCTCTTCGGCCACTTGTGCCTGCAATCGTTCGCGTTCCGCGCCGTCGCCGACAAGGAGGAACTTGATCCGTGTTCGGTTGTCTTCCTTCAAGACTCGGGCCGCACGCAGCACCACGTCGAGACCAGACGCCATCCCGATCGTCCCGATGTAGGCGCAAACGTAGTCGTTCTCCATCACGTATTCTCTCTTGAGCGCGAGATCGGGCGGTCGGGGCGAGAAGAACTCGAGGTCCGCCCCGTTGGTGATGATCGAGATCTTCTCCTCCAGCACGCCCTTACCGACCATGTTTTGCTTGTAGCCGTTGCCCACGGCAACGACGTGGTCCGCGCCGGCGTACATGCGCCTTTCGAGCCATTCGAGGATCCGCAGAAGCCGGGGCCGATTCATCGCACCCACCGCCACGATGCTCTCGGGCCAGATGTCCCGGATCTCGAGCACGAACGGCCTGCGCTTCACCCAACTCGCGATCAGGCCCGCCCACCCGCAGAAGAACTGTGGCGAGGTCGCAACGATTACGTCCGGCCTCCGTTGCAGCACCGACGCAAAGAGGGCCGAGATCACATAGCTGACGAAATTCAGAATCCGGCGCGTTGTGCCCTTGTTGGCTGCGAGGTAGGTCCACACGCGAACCACGCGAATGCCGTCGATGACCTCCCGCTGGTAGAGCCGGTTCTTATATCCCTCATAGACCACGCCATTGGGCTGGTTTGGCGCACACGTAATCACGGTTACCTCGTGCCCGCGCGCCACCCATCGCCGAGACATCTCGTAGACACGCGATGCGGGTGCGTTGCCTTCTGGAGGGAAATAGTGCGAGAAGAACAAAATACGCATGCGTGTCATCCAGCGGCAGGGAAAGTCTAAGACCGCGTCCGTGTCAGCAGCGCGCGGTCGACGGCTTTATACCCAGCATTGGCGAGCGCGACGGCAGCGCCAATCACAGAATCAAGACGTCGAATCCGACTCCCCCAGCTCCAGCTTCTTGAACAGGATCTCCGGCTTGCCCAGCGCATGTCCGCCGGGTAATTCCTCCGTGCCCGAATCCCATGCCAGGCCGGACTCATCGCAACCAAGCTGGCGAAGGATCTTGCGGGCGCTGAACGGCAAGAAGGGGCCGAACGCCGTCGCCAGCGTCCGCACCGTCTGTACGCAGACGTTCACCGCGCGGCCGCACGCCTCCATATCGGACTTCCGCGTCTTGTACGGCTTCGTTGCCTCGAAGTACTCGTTGCCCGCGTGGGCCAGATCCAGCGCGGCCTCTTGTGCGGCGCGAAAGCGGTAGTGCTCCAGGTGATCGGCCACCTTGTCGAGCGTCGCCTGACGACGATTGAGCATCTCGTTGTCGACGGCTTCGCGCGCGCCGGGATCGGGGACCTTCCCGTCAAAGTACTTCGTCGCGAAGGTTAGCGTCCGGTTCACGAGGTTACCGAGCTTCGCCAACAGCTCCGTGTTGTTCCGCTGGATGAAATCCTCAATGTCGAACGTGGTGCGCTGTCGCTCCGGGGCGATCGCGGTGAGGTAATACCGCAGCGGATCCGGATCGAACTCCTTGAGATACTCCTCGATCCAAATCGCCGTCCCCCGCGACTTGCTGATCTTCTCCTCCTCCTGGCCCGGGAACTTGATGTTGAGAAACGCATTCACGCAGACCGTGGCCGGGAGCTGATACTCCCCCGCCTCGCCCTGCGTCGAGTCGCTGTCATGCGACGCCAGCAGCATCGCCGGCCAGGTGATCGCATGGAAGACCGTGTTGTCCTCGCCGATGAAGTGTACGATGCGGCACTCCGGGTCCTTCCACCACCGCGCGTAGCCCTTCCATCCTTCGCCGCGATTCTCACAGTCCTTGGCCGTGAAGCTGACGTACCCGATCGGCGCGTCGAACCAGACGTACAGCACCTTGCCCTTGGCGTCGGGATCGTCCAGCGGGACGGGAACCCCCCAGTCCAGATCCCGGGTCATACACCGCTCTGGCAGCCCTTCGTTCTCGATCTGGCCGAGCGAGAAGTTCACCGTCGCCGGACGCCAGGCCGTGCTCCGGTCGGTATCCTCTCGCTTGGTGCGAAGCCAATCCGCCAGGCGATCCTGCAAGCGGTTGAGCTGAAGATACCAGTGCACGGTTTCGCGCGGCTCGGGCGTCGTACCCGTCAGCGTGCTCTTCGGGTTGATGAGGTCGAGGGCATCGAGGCTCCGCCCACAGTCCTCGCATTGATCGCCGAAGGCGTTTGGACTGTTGCAGTGCACACACGTTCCCTGAACGAAGCGGTCGGGCAGAAACTGGTTGACCTCAACGTCGTACAGCTGCTTGGTCTTCTTCTTGGTGAAGTAGCCCTTCTCGTAGATCTTGAGGAACAGCTCCTGGCTGATCCGCTCGTGCAGCCCGACAAAACCCGGCTGATGCGTGCCCCCATAGATGTCGAACTCGATTCCCAGACCCGCGAAGCTCTCTTGCTGCGACCGATTGAACTTCGCCGTCAGCGCTTCCACGCTGATGCCCTGCTCGCGCGCGGTCTTGAGCGCGGCCACGCCGTTGTCGTCGCTGCCGCAGATGAATCGGACGTCGTCGCCCGCGGCGCGACGGTATCGAACGTAGATGTCCGCCGGGAGGTAGGCCCCGGCGATGTGCCCCACGTGCAGCCTGCCATTGGAATACGGCAGGGCACCCGTGATCAAATAACGCTTGTTAGCCATTGCCATGCCTCATCTTGTATCGGACGGACCCTCGCCCGGCCTCGACAGATTCATCCATGTCGGGGCGCTACAAGGGTAGTGGTTCTGCTCGGGAAACGCCACGGTCGTCGGAATGCCCGCGGGGGTCTCGGTGGCGGGGCTTGTCATCGGTGTAATGCGACGATCAACGGCCACACCGGCCCTGCGCGGGCCCGGGCATGACCATCGTCCGGAAGGAGTCATGTCGAGATGGTCGTTCGATGCGCGTCATAGTGCGAGAAGTGTACAACATTCTCTCAAGCCAGGCAAACCCCGACATGCACCCACTGCCGGCGGGGTGCATCAAAGGGATCGTTGCAGGGATGCCGTGTAGGGTGCGGACTGCCCGAGCCGCGAGATTCATCTCGCGCGGTCCATCTCCGCGCAGCATGAATGCTGCGGCTCGGGCAAGGGATACGCAGCATGTGCACGGGGGTGCTCGTGCAACCGAAATCAAGATGCACCCCTGCCGGCGGGCATGGGACGGCTTCGCGCACTCCTCGGAGCGTTCACCCTCCGGCACCTCCCCCCCGTCGCCGGTCCGCGGGCCCGGCAAGCTCCAGCGGCGTCACCAGCGGGCGGCCATCCGGACAGGCCGTTACCTGCGCGTTCACGTGATAGACGGAGGCGATCATCGATTCGGTCAGCACCTCCGTGGCCGGGCCGTGCGAGTGAACGGCGCCGTCCCGCAGAACGTAGACCACGTCGGCGAACCGCGCGGCCACGTTCAGGTCGTGCAGCGCCATCACCGTCGTCATCCCACGCGAGGCGGTCAGCTCCCGCATCAACGAGCAGATCTCGAATTGGTGCTCAAGGTCCAGGTTGGCGGTCGGCTCGTCCAGCAGCAGGATCCCCGGCTCGCGCGCCAGGGCCTGGGCGAGGGCGACCATCTGACGCTGCCCGCCGCTGAGCTCGGAGATGCTCCGGTCGGCCAGGCCGGAAAGATCCAGCTCCTCGAGCAGGCCCGATACGATGCGCAGGTCCTCCGCGCTCGGCCTCCAGCCGAGCCCGTGAAGGCGACCCAGAAGGACCGCCTCGATCACGTTTAGTACGGCCTGGGCGGAAAGCTCCTGCGGCAGATAGCTGATGATGCGGCTGCGTTCGGAAACCCGAATCCGACGGAGATCGCGCCCGTCGAGCTGAACGCTCCCCTGAGGCTTCAACAGGCCGCACAGGCAACGGAGCAGCGTCGACTTGCCGGCGGCGTTGGGACCGATCACGGCCGTCACGCCCGGCTCAAAGCGGACGTCGACATCGCGCAGCACCCGCTCCGTCCGATAGGCGAAAGACAGATCGCGAGCCTCGAGGATCACCAGTACGACCTCCTACGCAGCAGAACCATCGCACCGAAGAAGGGCACGCCCATCAAGGCGGTGGCGATGCCGATGGGAAACACCGCCCCAGGAAAGATCGACTTGCTGGCGATCGAGGCGAGGGACAACAGCAGCGCGCCGGTCAGGCCCGACAACGGCATGAAGAAGCGCTGATCCTCGCCGACCATCATTCGTGCCAGGTGCGGGCCGACGAATCCGATGAACCCGATCGTGCCGACGAAGCACACCGCCACGGCGCCGAGCAGGGAGACGAGCACCAACGTGGTCAGCCGCAGCCTCCGAACGTTGACGCCGAGCGAGCGGGCCCGATGATCGTCGCCCAGACGGAGGGTCGTGAGCTTCCAGGCATTGACGGCCAGCAGCGGGGCCGTCACCGCCACCGAACCGGCGACCACGGCCAGCTTCGGCCACGTCGCGCCCTGCAGGCTCCCGAAGATCCAGAACGTGATGGCCGCCAGCTGCTCCTCCGATGCCACGTATTGGAGCATTCCCACGCCCGCGTTGAAGAGGAACAGCAACGCCACGCCGCCCAGGATGATCGTCTCGCGCGATGCCCCCTTGATTCGGGCCAGACCATAGACCGCCACCGAACAGAGCATCGCCATCGCGAACGCCGATGCGGGCAGGGCAAGGGTCTCCACCAGCGGAACGGCACCGGCCCCGAACACCACCGCCAAGGCCGCGCCAAAACTGGCGGCGGCCGAGACCCCCAACGTGTAGGGGCTGGCCAGAGGATTGTTCAGGATGGTCTGCATCACCGCCCCGGTAACACCCAGCGCCGCGCCGACGGCGACCGCCATCAGCGCCGTG
>CAZKCX010000492.1:0-5803 GCA_964550865.1 uncultured Planctomycetales bacterium | reverse complement strand
GGCCTCGTCAGTCTTCGTCTGACCGGGGTTCGAACCCACCACGAGGTAATCCGTCTCGCCCGCTACGCTGCCGGTCGCCCGCCCGCCCTGCCGGCGAATCGCCTCCTGCGCCTCGTCGCGCGACATGGAGTCGAGCGTGCCCGTCACGACCAGCGTCTTCCCCTCGAGCCTGTTGCCCTTCCTCTCGGCCTTCGGATTCAACCCGTGCCTCTTCAGCTCGCGGATGAGGCGACGGTTCTCCTTGCTGGCCAGCCATTGTGCGACGGCCGACGCCACCTTCGGCCCCACCGTCGGCACGCGCTTCAAGTCCTTCTCCTTCGCCTTGAGCAGCTCGTCCAGGCTCGGAAACTCCCCCGCCAGGTCGCCCGCCATCGCGCGGCCGACGTGAGGGATTCCCAACGCGAAGATCAGACGAGGGAGCGTGGCCTCTTCCTTGCTCTCCTGGATCGCGCTCAAGAGGTTCTCCGCGCTCTTCTTGGCCATGCGATCCAACCCGCGAAGATCGTCGAGCTCCAGGTCGAACAGGTCGGCCGGCGTCTCCACCAGCTCCTTGTCCACGAGTTGTTCCACGAGCTTGTCGCCCAACCCGTCGATGTCCAGGCCCTGCTTCGAGCCGAAGTGGATGATGCTCTCCTTGTGCTGCGCGGGACAGGCGATATTGACGCACCGAGCGACGGCCTCGCCCTCCGGGCGGCTGACCTTCCCGCCGCAGGCCGGGCACTTCTTCGGCAGTCGATAGCGCTTCTCATTGCCCGAGCGCTTTTGCTTGATCACCCGCACCACGTGCGGAATGACGTCGCCGGCCCGTTCGACCACCACATGGTCGCCGACGCGAACGTCCTTCCGGTCGATCTCGTCCTGGTTATGGAGGCTGACGTGCGTGACCTCGACCCCGCCGATGTGCACGGGCTCGAGAACCGCCACGGGCGTGATCGCCCCCGTCCTGCCCACCGGGGCCTCGATCTTCTTGATCCGCGTCGCCTCGCGACGCGCGGCGAACTTCCTGGCGACCGCCCATCGCGGGTTCGACGCCCGCGTCCCGAGCTTCTCGTGATCGGCCAGGTTGTTGACCTTGTAGACGCAGCCGTCGATCTCGTACGGCAGGTCCTCGCGCCGCTCCTTCATCTCCTCGAACCACGCCACGGCGTCGTCGACGGAATCGAATCGTCGGGCCTCCTCGTTCGTCTTGAGCCCGAGGGCGTTCATCCGCTGAAGGCACCGCCATTGCGAATCGGGGCGCGAGCTGGAAGAGGGCGCCATCTCCCAGAAGTAGATGCGCAGGGGTCGACCGGCCGTTACGTTAGGATCGAGTTGCCGCAAGCTCCCCGCGGCGGCGTTCCGCGGATTGGCGAATGTCTTCTTGCCCGCCTCCTCCTGCTTCCGGTTGAACTCCTCGAACTCCTTCTTGCGCATGTACACCTCGCCTCGGACAACGAGATGCCGGGGGATGGACGTTCCGTTGCCTTCTTGCAGCCGAAGGACCACCTCGCGAATCGTTCGAACATTGGCGGTCACGTCCTCTCCCGTCCGTCCGTTCCCGCGCGTCGAGGCCGACACGAAGCTCCCGTTGTCGTAGATCAACTCGACGCTCAGGCCGTCGTACTTCGGCTCGCCCACCAAAGAGACGCGCTCCTTTCCGAGTTCGTCGCGGCACGTCTGCACAAAGCGGCGAAATGCGTCCTCCTCCCGAACTGCCTGGAGGCTGAGCATCGGGGTCTCGTGCTCCACCGTGCCCAGCTCCTCGACGGGCTCGGCCCCGACGCGCTGCGTCGGGCTGTCCTCCGTAACGAGGTCGGGGTACTTCCGTTCGATCTGCTCCAGCTCTTCCTGCAGATCGTCGTACTTCGCGTCGGAGATCTCCGGGTCGTCCAGCACGTAGTAGCGGTAGTCGTGGTGGTTGATCTCCTCCCGCAGCGCCTCGGCCCGTTTCCTGGCCTGCTTCTTGGTCATCTCGTCCACCGTGGAAGCGTCCGGCTTCGTGCCGGTTCGCTTGCCCTTGACCATGGGTCACTTCCCCTGCAAACGTTTGCGCAGCTGCTTGATCGTCTTCGTGTTCAGGATGTGCTTCTTCTCGAGCCAGCCCCGCCGGGCGACGCCCAGCCCGAACTCGATGAAGTCCAGATCGCTGCGCTTGTGGGCATCCGTCGATATCGTGAAGTCGAGCCCGGCCTCCATGGCCTCCTTGCAGTAGGTATCCGGCGGGTCGAGTCGGTCGGGCTGGGCGTTGATCTCGATGGCGACACCGTGTTCCTTGCACGCCTCGAAGACCTTGCCCGTGTCGAAGACGATCAGATCCCGCTTGCCGATGATCCGCCCGCACAAGTGGCCGATCGCGTGGACCACGCCCGAGCGGGCCGCGTTCACCAACCGATCGGTCATGGCCTTCTGGCCGAGGTCGAAATGCGAATGCACGCTGGCCACCACCCAGTCGAGCTCCGCCAGCGCGTCTTCGTCGAGGTCCAGCGATCCGTCCTTGAGGATGTCGACCTCAATGCCGGCCATGAGCCAGAAGTCGTCGAGGTCTTCGTTCAGCTTTCGAATGGCCTCGGCGTGTTTCGCCAGCTCCTTTTCGTCGAGGCCCTGGTTCATCGTCTGCGACTGCGAGTGGTTCGTGATGGCAAGGTAGTGATAGCCCCGTTCCTTCGCGGCTTCGGCCATCTCCTCCAACGTGTTGTTTCCGTCCGTGCGGTCGGTGTGGCTGTGAAGGTCGCCCTGGATGTCGTCGTGCTCGACGAGCTTGGGCAGGTCGCCGGACTCGGCCGCGTCGATCTCCCCGCGGTCCTCGCGAAGCTCCGGCGGAATCCAGTCAAGCCCGAAGCGATGGTAGACCGCCTCCTCGCTCTTGCCCGCCAGCCGCCGATCCTTCTTGAAGAGGCCGTACTCGTTCAGCTTCCAGCCCTTCCCCTGGCTGCGTTTGCGAAGCGCGATGTTGTGCTCCTTCGACCCTGTGAAGTACATCAACGCCGCCCCGAAGCTCTCCTTCTCGAAATAGCGGAAGTCGACCTGCAGCCCGCTGTCGAGTCGAACGGTCACCTTCTCCTTGCCCTTGCTCACCGTCTGATCCATCGCATCGAGCGACAGGATTGCCTCGGTCGTTCGCTCCCGATCCTCGGACTCGATGAGGATGTCCAGGTCGCCGACGGTCTCCTTCCGCCGTCGGAAACTGCCGGCGATCTCCCACTGCCTGATGGAATCGATCTTGTCCAGGTGTCGTGAGAGCGTCGTGACATGCCCCAATGCCGTTCGATACAGGAATCTCCCCGACGTCGAGGCGAGCGTCTCGATCCCTTCCAGGATCTTCTCCTCCGTCTTCGCGCCCATGCCCTCCAGCTCACGGACCTGGTGATCTTCGCAGGCCTCCTTCAGCTCGTCGAGCGAGCCGATCCCCAACTCCTTGTGGAGCTGCATCGCCTTTCGCGGTCCCAGGTTCTGCACGCGCATCAGAGCGGGCAGCCCTTCCGGGAGCTCCTTGCGGAGGTCCTCGAGCCGCTTGCAGGTACCTCGCTCGAGGATCTCGTGGATCTTCTCGGCCGTGCTCTCGCCGATGTTCGGCAGGTCCGAGAAGTCCCCGTCTTGCTTGGCAACGTCCTCCAACCGCTCCGAATGGTCGCGGACGGTGCGCGCGGCGTTGCGGTACGAGCGTACGCGGAACTCGTTTCCCCCCTTCAGCTCGATGAGGTCGGCGATCTCATCGAAGATGTCGGCGATCTGGACGTTCTCCAAGGTCGATCCTCCGCGTCCAACATCCGCTGCGTCCCGATCCACCTACTCCCCGAACAATGCCTCATAGCCGGACACCACGTCCAGCAGCTCCTCGGTGATCACGTTCTGCCGCTGCTCGTTGAACAAGTTGTTCAGCTCGCCGAGCCGGTCGTCGATGTTCTGCTCGGCGGCTTGCATCGCCCTCAGGCGACTGGCGTTTTCGGCCGCAAGCGACTCCGCGAACGCCCGGTAGATACTGGAGAAGAGGTACTGCCGAACCAGCGTCCGGAAGACCTCCTCCGAATCGGATTGCGTCATCGGCAGACACCGCGTGGGCCAGTCCCTCTGCATCAGAGTTCGCATCCATTGCTCGTCCAGCGGGAGCAGCCGGACGGTTCGCGGCTCGTACGACCCCGACGCGTATCCGTTGTGGAACAGGAGCAAACGGTCAACGTTCTCGCGAAATCGCCAGCGATCGATCACCACAAGGATGTCCTGCACCTTGGCCGTCACATTGCCGATCGCGCTCGGCAGGCTCAGCGTCTCATCGACGCGGGCGTCCCGGCCCTCCAGCGAAGGCAGGAGACGGTGCCCCACCGCCAGGAACCGCCGTTGTCCTGCGTCGGTGTTCTCGACCTCCGCGTGCTCGAGCGTGTGGGCCACGATCTGCTCGTTGAACTGGCCGCACATGCCTTGGTCCGAGCCGAACACGATCGCCCCGAGCGGCCCGGCCGGTCCCTGCTCGCCCTCGCTACGCGGAGGCGGGCGATTGAGCAGACACACCTGCATCCCGGACTCGATCGTCTCCGTGAAGTCCGTCATGGATTCGGACGCCCGCTCATACTGGCGGATGCTCACCGCGGCGAGCGCCTTCATCGTCTTGACGACGGACTGAAGCTGCTCGACGCTGTTGATCTGTCTTCGGAGTGCCTCAAGCTTCGCCATCGTCCTCTTCCGAACTCCGGGCCGCCGCGGAAGGCTCGTCGTCTCCGCCTGGGTGCGCGGCGCCGGCCTCCTCCTCCGCACTGCCGTCCCCGTTCTCTTCGGCGGCTCCGCCCTCCTTCTGCCCCGCCAGCACGTTCCGAATGGCCGAGACCAGCTCCTCGCGCTGCTCGTCATCCAGCTCCTCGCCCTGATCGATCTTCCGACAAAGCTCCGACTTCTCGCCCGCGACCTCCTCGCGGATCCGGCGCTCCAACTCCGGGATGCGGTCCAGGTCGAACTCGTCGAACAGCCCCTCCTTCACGGAAAGCAAGACGAGAATCTGCTCCGATGCGGGGATCGTGGCGTATTGTGGCTGCTTGAGCGTCTCACGGACGCGACGACCCCGCTCGAGCGTCTTGCGCGTCTCCTCGTCGAGTCGCGTTCCGAAGCGAGAGAAGACCTCCAACTCGTTGTACTGCGAATAGGAAAGCCGCAGGTCGCTGGCGACCTCGCGATAGGCGGGCAGCTGTGTCTTGCCCCCCACGCGCGAAACAGATTTGCCCACGTCCACCGCCGGCATCAATCCCTTGTTGAACAGATCGGGGGAGAGGTAGATCTGCCCGTCGGTGATGGAGATGAGGTTCGTCGGGATGTACGCCGAGACGTTCTGCGCCTGGGTCTCGATGATCGGCAGCGCGGTCAGCGATCCGCCGCCCAGCTCCTCGTTCAGGTGCGTCGACCGCTCCAGCAGGTGCGAGTGCACGTAGAAGATATCGCCGGGATACGCCTCACGCCCGGGCGGCCTCCGGAGCAGCAGCGACAGCTCGCGGTAGGCCCTCGCATGACGGGTCAGATCGTCGAAGATCACCAGGGCATCGTCGCCTCGATCGCGAAAGTACTCCGCCATCGTCATGGCCGCATACGGCGCGACGTATTGCAGGCCCGGGGCGTCGTCTCCCCCGGCCACCACGACCAGCGTATAGTCCGTCGCCCCGTGCTTTCGAAGGTCGGCCACCACTTTGGCGACGGAAGAGCTTTGCTGTCCGACCGCACAATAGATGCACACGACCTCGGTGTCGCGCTGGTTGAGGATCGTATCGACCACGATCGCGGTCTTGCCGGTCTGCCGGTCGCCGACGATCAGCTCCCGCTGGCCCCTGCCGATGGGGATCAGCGC
>CAZKCX010000491.1:0-5806 GCA_964550865.1 uncultured Planctomycetales bacterium | reverse complement strand
CCAGACCGACGCGGCCATCAACCCGGGCAACAGCGGCGGACCGCTGCTGAACGTCCACGGCGATCTGATCGGCATCAGCACGGCCATCCGAGGCGACGCCCAGAACATCGGCTTCGCCATCCCGGTCGATCACCTCCGGCGGCTCCTACCCGAGATGATGACGATGGAGATCGAGTCGCGCCGCCGCATCCAGCTCGGCATGCTCGTCGGGGGGCACGATGAGGTCCGCGTTACGTCCGTCGCCGAAGACGGATCGGCCGCGAAGGCGGGCATCCAGGCGGGTGACATCCTCCGGGAGATCGACGGCAAGCCGGTGCGGCAGATCATGGACTTCTACGCCGTCATTCTCGAGAAGAGCGCGGGGGACATTGTCCCCGTCATCGTCGAGCGTGACCGCCGGCATGTGCTGACGCTCCGGCTGCTGGCCGTTCCCAAACCGGGCGGCGCGAAGCTGGCACAACGGCTGTTCGGACTCCGCGTCCGCGCACTGCGGGCGAACGAAGCCCGGGCGCTCGGCCTGCAACGTCCCTTGGGGGTGCTGGTCGAATCGGTGGAGCGCGGCGGTCCCGCCGCCGAAGTCGGCATTCGCCGTGGCGACGTGCTCGTCCAGATCGGACGGGTGTACGGCTTCGACGACCTCGATTCGCTGGGACGCGTGCTCAAGGAGATCCGATCGGGCGATCAGGTGCGGGTCGATTGGCTCCGCGCCGGACGCGAGTACGTCTACCTGTATAAGGGGCAGCTCAAGGCGCGTTGAGGGGCTCGAAAGGAACGCAACGTGCGCGTCGTCGTCGCTTCGGATAGCTTCAAGGAGTCGCTGTCCGCCCAAGCCGTCTGTGAGGCCATCGCCGACGGCGTGCGCGACGCAATGCCCACTGCCGAGATCCTCCTCTGCCCCATGGCGGACGGGGGCGAGGGCACCGTCGACGCGCTCGTGGCCGCCACAAACGGACGCCCGATCGTCACGGAAGTCCAAGGGCCACTCGGCGAGACCGTCCGCGCCGCGTGGGGGATGCTCGGGACGCACGAGCCGACGGCGGTGATCGAGATGGCGGCCGCTTCGGGCCTGCCGCTAGTCACTCCCGCTCGGCGCAATCCGTTGGAGACGTCCACGTACGGCACGGGCCAGCTCGTGGCGGCGGCGCTCTCTGAAGGGGCGCGAAAGATCATCCTCGGCATCGGCGGGAGCGCGACCAACGACGGCGGCGCCGGATGTGCGCAGGCCGTCGGCGTGCGATTCCCGAATGCCGACGGCGCCGAAATGCCGCCGGGGTTGGCCGGCGGTCGGCTCGATCGCGTGGAATCCATCGACGTGTCGGCCCGCGATCCGCGCGTGGCCGACTGCGAGATCCAGGTCGCCTGTGACGTGGACAACCCGCTATGCGGGCCGCGCGGCGCGGCGGCCGTCTACGCGCCGCAGAAGGGCGCGACGCATGAGATGGTCCGCACGCTGGACGCCAATCTGGCGCACCTGGCGGACGTGATCGAGCGCGACCTCGGCGTGGACGTTCGGACGTTGCCGGGTTCCGGTGCGGCCGGGGGATTGGGCGCCGGGCTGGTCGCGTTCCTCGGCGCGACGCTTCGGCCTGGGATCGACATTGTGACCGAGGCGAACGGTCTTGACGAGAAGATCGCCGGGGCCGACCTCGTCATCACTGGGGAAGGTCGGCTCGACGAGCAATCGATGATGGGCAAGGTGGTCTACGGCGTGGGCCGCGCCGCGGCGCGGCACGATGTCCCCGTCATTGCGCTCTGTGGTTCGATCGGACCCGGGGCGGAGCGGTCGTTGGCATTGGTTCGCGCCTACTTCTCGATCTGTGATCGGCCGATGGCGTTGGAGGACGCCCTGGCCGACGCTGCGGTTTTGCTTCGCCAGACGGCCGCGAACGTCGTTCGTGTGTTCGCCTCGGACCACAAGCGCGCCTGATGTCGTTCGGCTACATCTCCATCTCCATACGGAACAAGCCACGGAAGCGCGAATCCCATTATTCCCGAACCGCCAATGTGGAATGCGGCGGCAACGCCGCCGCTATAACCCCTCCCTTTCACGACGAGAAACGCAGCGTATTGCGCGAGGTTCGCTCCGTAGTGCCGCCGTCACGCACGGCCAGGCCTGCGGCGGCGAAGCGGCAGGAGGTCCGACCGGTGATGTCACAGCCGGATTCTAACGTCCAGACGTCCCGACGTGTTGACGTTTCGACTTGTGGACTTGTCGACTTGTTCACCCCGAGCGACGACGAGTCGAGGGGTCGACGTGTCGTCAGCTGCCGATCTTCGCGAACACCCACGTCAGGAAGATGATGCCGAGCACGCACAGCCAGGCGATGGCGAAGCCGATCCAGGTCTCCTTCTGGGGCGCGAAGATCTCCCAGCCGCACCAGCCCCGCGTCTGCTCCTCGGAGATGTCGTCGGGGGCATCCACCAATTGCGGCGTGGACTGATCGAGCTTCTCCAGCTCTTGCTCTGCCCTGTCGGCGGATTTGGGCGGTTCGTCGCTCATCCGTCGCGATCTCCTTCGTGCAGGATCTCGATGCCCTTGGCCCGCAGCTCGTCCTCCTGACCGACGGGCGTGCTGATGAGCGTGAAGAACTTGTAGATCTTCTCCGGCGGTTCGGGCGGCGTGACCAGCGTGACCAGAATGCCCATCAGGAACCCGGCCGACAGGTAGAAGACGTACGACCACGCGTCCGGACTCCCGCGCGTCAGCGGCCAGAAGGCCAGCGTGCCGCCCTCATACAGCCCCGCCCATCCTTCCGGCTTGGTCAGCTTGGTCTGGCGGACGGCGTCGAGATGGCGGTCCTCCGGCGATGCCGAGACCGATCTGGGCTTGGCCTTCTCGGCGGATCCCTCCGCGATCGGCTGGCTCGCGGTTTCCTTCGGGGCGTCGTCGGCATGGGCCACCCCCCACTGATGGTACGCCTCGGCCGTGTACGGCGGCAGCGGGACCCAACCCTGGTTCGTGCCGACGTAGACGATCGCCGCGGCGAGGAAGGCCGCCCAGGCGCCGTAGCGATTCGCCCGCCGCCAGAGCAGCCCGAGCCAGAACGCCACACCCATCAGCGCGCTGAGCTTCCAGAACAGCTCGAGCCCGTGGAAGAGGTCGTTGAAGTAGAACGCCCAGGCCAGGCCCATCCCAACGGCGAAGATGGACACGACGCGGATGACGAGCAGGTAGTGCCGCGGTTCGGCGTTTTTGACGAGGTAGCGCTGGTAGACGTTGTTCGTGAAGAGCCCGGACATCGCGATCATCAGCGAATCGCAGCTCGACATCATGGCGGCCATCATGCTCGCCAGCATCACGCCCGTCAGGCCCAGCGGCAGGAGCTTCTTGACGCAGACGCCGAACGCCAGGTCCGGGTGCTGCTCGATCGCCATGGGGAAGAGGATCACCGCGAACAACCCGGTGAACGCCCACCACACCGTGCAGACCCGCTTGATGAACGTCCCGAAACAGAAGCCGACGCGCCCGTCGAACTCGGTCTTGCCCGCGGCGCAGTTGCCCATCGTGTGCGGCTGCGTGACGATGTTGACCAGGGCGTTGACGGCGATCATCCCGATGAAGAAGACGGTGTACTTGCCGCTGGCGACGAGACTGAACATGCTCGGGTCGAGCTTGTCGTGCAGGGCGCCGAACCCCCCGATCCGCCACAGCGCGATCGGCAGCATCACAAACGACATGATCACGATGAAGAAGCCTTGGATGAAGTCGGTGATGATGGCCGCGATCAGCCCGCCGCTGACGCCGTAGAAGACGAACAACGCGACCATGATGAAGATGGCCACCGGTACGGAGATATGCTGATCGGTCACCGCGTTGACGATCGTGCCCTGGCCCAGCAGCATCACGCCCATGTCCACCGTCAGCACGAGCATGCCCATGAGCACGTATGCGACCTCCATGCTGCCGTGGAATCGCTCACGGAAGTAGTCGGCCGTGGTGAGGTACCGCATGCGGCGGAAGATCGGCGCGATCAGCCAGTAGAACGGCGTGCAGAAGAGCCAGAGCCATTGGGCCCAGATTCCACTCAGGCCGTGCGCGGCGGTCTGTCCGGCGACGATGACGGCCTGGTCGGTATGCGTGCCCGTGCCGAAGGCGTGCATGATCATGAACAGCTTGCCGAACCTCCGCCGCCCGATGATGTAATCGCCCATGCTCTTGACTTGCGTGTGCGCGCGGAAGCCGAAGTAGACGATCGTCCCCAGGATCGCCGTCAGCGTGATCACGTCGATGATGTGCAGCCCGAAAATCCGCATGAGGCACGCGCTCCCTGCTTCGCAGCGACCGACGGATCGCCGAACCCGCCGCGCTCCGCCATCCCCTCCAGGGGCCGATATGGTCTCCGCTCCCGACGCGACATGCAAGCGAATTGCCGTGAAAGGGGATGGGCCCACCCGCTCGGGTGCATCTCGATCTCGGTTGCACGAGCCTTCCCGTGCAGATGCACCGTATCCGCTGCCCGAGACGCAGCATTCATGCTGCGCGGAGATGGACCGCGCGAGATGAATCTCGCGGCTCGGGCAGTCCGCGCCATACACGGCTTCCCTGAAACGATCCGTTTGATGCACCCCACCCGCTCCGCACGATCGCTCGGGCGTTGCAACCCCGCCGGATTGGGCATACACTTCGCGTTTCGGCCCGGCGAGGTGGGACGGCTTTCGGAACGGGAGACGAAAAGGACATGTCCGTCAGAACGATCTTGGTAATCATCTTGGTGCCGCTCGCGCTGGCGGTCCCGGTCATCCTGGTCAAGCTGGTAACGACGGACAAGGATCCCATCCTCCCGGACGAGCACCTTCGGCGATACGAGGTGGTCACCGCCGAGTACTACGGCATCCGCTTGGATGAGAAGACGCGCCCGCGCGATGTGGCCTATGTCTTGGTTCGCGGCATCCAGGACGCGTTCAAGGCCGCAGAGGCCCCCACGAGTGAACAGCAGATCGAGCAGATGCGGCGAGCCCGTGAGGTCCAAATCGCCACGGCCGCCCCGGAGACCATTATCGAGGTATTCGAGGAGATGGGCTTACCGCTGAAAGAGTCGGAGCAGGAGCGCAAGAACGAGTTGGTCCTCCGGACGATTCTGGCCTGGAGTCGCGGCCTGGGGTTCTATCGAAACGGCACGCACGCCGAGCAGCGCGATGAGAAGTGGAAGGTGGCCTTCGTACCGGCCGGATCGAATCCGTCTCGGGCCGTCGTGTGGTTTCCCGCCGAGAAGGACGAGTACCACACGTACGTCGTGATCAAGCTGGGCAAAGAAGAGGGCTGCTGGCGAATCTATCAGGCGACCATCGCCGCCGAGGCGCCGTTTATCCCCAAGGCGGTCTCCACCACGAAACCCGAGGCGCCGCCGCAGGCGCAACCGACGACCGCGCCAAAGGAGGCAAAGCCCGCGCCCAAGCCGGCACCGAAACCCGCACCCAAACCGGAGACGAAGCCGGTCGCGAAGCAGCCTCCCGCGACGAAGCCCGCGCCCGCGAAGACGCCCCCGACGAAGCCCACGGCGGCGCCGAAGCCGAAACCGACGACGACCGCGCCCCCGAAGAAGCCGACTCCCCCGCCGCCGACGACCGCCAAGACCAAGCCGACGCCGAAGCCCGCAGCGAAGCCGCCCGCATCCAAGCCGACGACGACGCAAGGCGGAACGAAGTAGCCACCGGTTTCCGACGAAGCAGCGGCGGGCACGATTCGGCGCGCGGCCCGAGAGCCGATGTCGTCGGAGTGGATCGCTGAGTGCAAAAGGAGTGGCGGACCCATGGCCAGCAACACGGTTGGCGACGACCTTTCCGGCTCAATTCCCGAGACCGCCGC
>CAZKCX010000490.1:0-5808 GCA_964550865.1 uncultured Planctomycetales bacterium | reverse complement strand
GCCGGTGTCGACCAGCGCCGTGCCGATGATGGTCAGGCTGCCGCCCTGTTCAATATTACGGGCCGCACCGAAAAAGCGCTTGGGCCTGTGCAGCGCGTTGGAATCGAGTCCGCCCGAGAGGGTGAGGCCGACTTCCACGTCCGCGATCATGTGCGAGTCGGTGGCGTGGTTGAGCTCTTCGGCCAGGGCCTCGTGGCAGTCCTCGGCGGTCGTGGCGTCGTCCACGTCGCCGCCGGGATACCGCCAGTAGCGGCAAGTGCGAAGGTCCTTTCCGTCATAGTGCAGCGCACAGCCCGGCGGCAAGTGCATGACCCCCTCGAACGGCGAGAGCGGCGGCACGGCGAATCCGAACTGTAGGAAGCTGTGCAGGGCCTTGCGATTCAGCGCCGGCTTGCAGCTGGGGTGCGCCAGAAGGGCCTTGACCTCCGAACCGAAGAGCAGGCCGTCATCGTTGTGGACGTAGTGAAACGGTTTGATGCCCAGCCGATCGCGCGCGGCGAAGAGGCGGCGCGCGCGGTGATCCCAGACTGCAAAGGCGAACATGCCCTCCAATCGGGTCAGCACGTCCTCACCCCATTCCCGATAGCCAAGCAGAATGACCTCCGTGTCGCAGGTGGAGCGGAAGTGATGGCCGCGGCCGATGAGTTCCTCCCGAAGCTGCCGCATGTTGTAGATCTCACCGTTGTAGGTGATGGAGAGCGTGCCGTCGGCGGTGTGCATCGGCTGGGCGCCCGCGTCGCTCAGGTCGATGATGCTCAACCGGGTGTGGCCCAGGCCGACGCCGGCCTGTTCGTCGAACCAGGTCCCCTGGCTGTCCGGGCCGCGATGGATCAGCGTTTCGGTCATTCGGGCGACGTCAGCGGCGGTCCCGCGGCCTACGAATCCTGCTATTCCACACATCAGGTCGCTCGCGATCGCAAGAACAGGCGAAAGGTGTCCGTCACGTACTCTGGGGTTCAAGCCGGCACTCGGCCCGCAGCATCGGGATGCCTGAGATCACCGGGTAGCGATCGCCGTTGACCGCTTCGACGTAGTCCCCTTGCCAGCGGACCGGTTGCTTCTCGATCGGATCGACGAGCAGGGAACGAAACTCGTCGGTGGTGAACCCGGACCGAGGCTGGAGCGGTGCGTGGCCGTCGAGCGGCTTCCGGAGTCGGAAGAACAGGAAGCCGCCGAGGAGTCGCGCCGCCGCGCGGCGCCAGCTCGACGGGAGCACGCGGTTCACCAGCGGAACGGGTCCGAGATAGCAACGGTAGAACTCGAGCGGCTCCATCGTGGGAAAGCCGCTTCGGATGTCGGCCGGGCTGACGAACTGCGATAGGGGGTTGTTCGGGCCGTCGGTCATGAATGCACAGATCTCATCCAGCGTGTATTTGCGTGCCCGCGCGGCCTTTTGGAAGTTGTTGAGCAGTTGGTCGTCCATGAACGACTTGATCCGAAAGCGATCTCCGAGCCTGCGGTAGAAGCCGAGCCAGCGGTCCGACTTGACCGTCTGCAGGAAGAACCAGCCGAGGTAGGTGCATTGCCAGCGCCACTAAAGACCAGTTCTTGCGGTAGAGCATCATGGTCACGGTGCCGCCGGGCTTGACGATGCGGGCGACCTCCTGGAAGGCACCGAACATGTCAGGCGTATGGTGGAGCACGCCGAACGAGTACACGTGGTCCACCGCGTTGTCGCAGAGGGGAATCGACTCGGCATCGACGTTGACGAAATGCCCTTGCCGGCCGTACGTCTCAAGCCGCTGCTGGGCGACCAGACAGTTGCGCTGCGATAGATCGGCGCCGATCACGTGGGCGCCGGCCGCGGCGAACTCGTTGAGGTCACAGCCCTGGCCGGTGCCGACCTCGATGAGCAGTTGGTCCTTGTAGGCCGGGAAGTCCACGAAATCGCGGATGCACTCGAAGCGCTCGGGGCGATAGCGGAGGCGCTTGCCCTCCTCGAAATAGGCGCGCGAATAGGTTTCCAGTCCGTCGAGTGGCTCGCCTGCCTGGAACCATTCAGGGATTTCGTTCCACTGCTGATAGACTTGCTGCTTGATCGACAACGGCAGGTTCTCCTCAAGGGGCATCGACCGGCGAACGATTGCCGTTCGTCTTGGGCCGTCAGCCGGCCGCTCACGCCGGCCGCGATTTGCGAACCGCTTCCTGGTAGACGAGATGATAGCGGTTTGCGATGGTGCGCCAAGAGAAGCACTCTCGGACCCGCTCGGCGGCGCGTTGCCCCAACGTCTCCAAGTCCGGCTGCTCGCCGGCGAGCACGCGACGGAGTGTCTCGGCCATCGCATGCTCCTCGAGCGAAGGGAAATAGACGGCGTTGTCCCCGAGCACCTCGCGGTTGCCCGGAATGTCGCTGGCCAGCACGGTCAGCCCTGCGAGTTGCGCCTCCAGCAAAATGATCGGGAAGTTCTCGTTCTCGCTGGGGAAGACGAAGTACCGGCAGGTCTCGTAGAGCCGACGCCACTCGGGCGAGCCGTTGGCCAGCCAGCCATGGAAGATCACCCGATGCTGCCGCAAGCGGTCGGCGATCTGTCGGAGCTCCGCCAGCATCGGGCCCACACCGACGATGTGCACGGTCTGCGGCTGCCGGATGCCGGACAGCGCCCGCAGGAACCGGTGGTAGTTCTTTCGTCGCACAAGCCGAGAGACGATCAGGAAATCGTCCGTCTTGTCCGCCGGCGCGAAGAGGTCCGGATCGATGCCGTTGGGGATCACCTCGACCTGCTGGGAGGGCCGGTTCCGCCGGATCAGCCCGGCCAGGTGGTGGGACGGCGCCGTGAGCACGGCAAGGCGCCGCGCGGTCCGCTGCCAGACCGGGGCCATCAGCTTGTGCGTCAGGCCGAACTTATCCGGGTTGTAGCCGGGGACGTCCGAGCCGTGTGCGGTTGCGACGACGGGTGTGTCCGTTCCGCGGGCGGCCCGCAGGGCGATGGCGCCGTCGGGGATGATCGCGTGCGCGTGGAGGACGTCGCACGGACGCTCGCGGAGGATCCGGCGGGCGCGTCGGGTGCCGAGCCAGGAGAACAAGAGCATCTCGCGCTGGTAGCTGCTGTCCTGGTAGCGTCGCGCGCAGCGCACGCGATGGAGGGTGATGCGGCCCCGTTGCTCGCGCAGCGGGAGGTCGCCGAAGTGCATGGTGACGATCTCGATCTCGTGGCCGGCCTCCGCGAGCGCTTCGGCCAGGTGGATGGCCACGTGTCCGGCCCCGCCGCCGACGGGAGGGATCTCGCGGCTGATCACGAGGATTCTCACGGGACATCCCCTTCCGCGGGGAGCTCGATCGATTTCGGCGTAGGCTTGAGTCCGTCCAAGGCCTCCCTTGAGGGAAGCGATCGACGCAGGGCCGACCAGTACAGCCCGGCCAGCAGCCCCTGAAGGAGCGCCAACACGTAGACGGCTACCGTGGCGAGGAAGACCTGCTCGGTGCTGGCCCCGGGACCTACCCAGATCTGCAGGGCGATCAGCTCCGAGATGCCGCGGCCGTGCACGGTGATAGGAATCACGGAGGCCAGCATGAGCAGCGGTACGCCGAATAGGTAGCGCCCGAAGGGCAAGTCCATTCCGAAGGCGTGCCCGACGACGGCAAACGTCGTCGCGGCGACCAGGAGGAACAGCACCATCAAGGCGCCGGCGGCCAGGAGTGCGAGGTGATTGCCGTGCATCTCGCGCATGGCGGTCGCCACGCTTCGGCCATGGAGGAGGACGCGTCCCGGCAGGGAGCGTACGCCGCTGGTGCGCGTCTCGCACGGCGGCCCGTCTTGCTTGCGCATCAAGAGTCCTGTGACCACGAGACCCCCGATCCCGGCGGCCAGGCATAGGGTCGCCAGCTCGACATACCCCCGTCCCGGGTCGGGCAGCGCAAACGCGACCACGCCGACGGTGAGGCTGCTGACGATCAGGCCTTGCATGCGCATCACCACCAACGCGCTGACGACGTGATGCACATTGCGTTCCTTTCGAAAGAACATGACACGGTAGGCGTCGCTGCCCAGCTTGCCGGGTGTGAAGAGATCGAAGAACATCGCGACGAAGTTCGCGCGTTGCATTCGCCAAAACGGCCACGTCTGGCCATCACTTCCGGCCAGCGCATACCACCGGGTCCCTTGCACGAAGACCGTGACGAGGTAGACGCCGAATCCGACGGTCAGCAGCGCGTAGTCGGCATTCGCCAGCACGACGCGGATCTTGCCCCAGTCGACGATCCACAGCACGACGGCGAAGATGGCCGCCGGAACCACGAAGCGCACGGCCGTCCAAAGACGGCGTCGCCGTCCTTGCGGCAGGGGGCTAACGGCTGTCTCGCTTGACAATGAGGTCACCGAGTAACCCGAAGAAGAGCGTCTGGAGTCCGAAGAAGAACAGTCCTGTGATTGCGTTGACGTGCTGGGCGGGTTTGCTCTGCTGGCCCGCCAGCCAGTAGGTGAAATCCCAGGCGAAGATGATCATCGCCGCCAACATGAACACCAGACCGATCGGGCCGAACACCCGCAGCGGCTTGACGCCGACGAGGACCATGACGATCTGCGGCAGCACCTTGAAGGGGTATCGGAAGGTCACGAACGAGCGGCCCGTCATGCGTTTGCGAAACGCAACCGGTACATGAGCGAACCGCATGCCCTTATGGTACGCGTCGAGCAGGATCTGCTGCGTGTAGTTGTAGTCCCCGGGGAGGTAGAGCCGCTCGAGGTAGGACTGATGCACCGCGAAGATGCCCGGCTGGCTGTCCTTCACGGGCCAGCCGGTGAGCCAACTCATCAGCCGTGTGAAGACGAAGTTCCCCGTCCGGCGGACCAACGGCATCCGGTATGAGATTCGCGGGAAGCGGTTGCCGTACACGACGTCGGCCTCATCGTGGAGGATGGGCGTGATCAGCGGCTTGATGTCGTTGGGATCGTGCTGCAGGTCGGCATCGAACTTGACCGCGATGTCGGCCCCGTCCGATCGCGCGGCGATGAGTCCGCTCCGCACGGCCGCCCCCAGTCCCTGGTTGACCTTGTGCGTCACCACGCGGTCGGCGCCCGCCTCGGCGGCGATCTCACCCGTGCGGTCCTGCGAGCCGTCGTTGACGATGTAGACGAGGAGCTCAATGCCGTCCTTGGCCAGCGGGTCACGTTGTTCCCGCAGGGCCTCGATGGCCTGTGCGATCCGCTCCTCTTCGTTGTACGCCGGGACAACGACGATTACCTTGGTGGCCATGAGGAAGCACCGGGGGTCAGGGATTCCGCAGCGATTACCATCCGTCACCGCGAAGTCGGATTCTATCCCTGGGATCTTGGGTGAGCAAGTACAGTCGCACGTCCTCGACGGTAACGGGTGTTGTCACGCGCCCGTTGCCCAGATCGTGGAGCACGATGCGATAGCTGTGCACGTCGCGCGGCAGATAGGTCCAGAACGCGATCTCCTGCGGCTCCTCGTCGACATAGGTCATGCCCATGCACTGGCTGGTGGCCTTCTTCTGTTTCGGCGACTGCCACCAGTAGAGGCGAGCGGTCATGGGCGCTACATCCGGCGCGCTGGCCCGGAGTCGGAGAAGCAGGAATCGCCATCCGGCCAGGGGCGCGGCGGGTGCCTGTCGGTAGACATGCCCGGAGCCGGTGTAGAGGTAGTCGCGATTTTGCAGTACGAGGGGTTGATCGGGCGGGAGCGAGCGTGTCTTCTTCGTCTTGCGGTAGGTTCGCATCCATGGCTTGGGTAGCCGGTCGGTGATGTCCGTCCGCTCGCGTCGAAGCGGTTCCGGACCTACGCGGTAGACGTCGGTGATCGCGAGACCGAACCGATGCCGCATGACCAGGGGGAATCGCTCAAGCAGGT
>CAZKCX010000489.1:0-5812 GCA_964550865.1 uncultured Planctomycetales bacterium | reverse complement strand
CGCGTCGCGCAGGGCGACCTCGGGCGAGCCCGTATCTTGAATCTGTACGTCGGAGGGCATCTCCCGCACATCCTGGATCGGCCCACCTTCGCGGGGCTCGCCGCCGACGACGATGCGGCGGAAAGTCTGCTGCCCCGACGGGTACGGACGGAACCGGGCACCGGCGATTCGGGCCAGATCGCCCCGCGGCGTCGCGTCGATGATGGCCCGAGCCCGCACGGCCTGTCGGCCGCTGCGGTTGGCCATGACGATGCCGGAGAGGTATCCGTTCACGTCCCGGAGCACGTCGGTCGCGAAGCAGCCGTACAGGAATTGCACGTTCGCGTCCAACAGCGCCTGGTCGAGCGCCCACTTGACCTGCATGGGCATCGGCGGCGTGCGGGCCTCCTTCTTGCCCTTCTTCGCGGCGAGCGCGTCGGCCGCCTCGATGATGATCTCGCCGAGAAGCTGTCGTTCGACACCTCGGGCGGGCTTGGCGATCAGCTTGACGTACCGTGCCCGCGCCTTGCAGTCCATCGAGAGGGGCAGCGAAGAGTCGATGTACGAGCCCTGGTTCTCCTGCTCGTTCTTCATCCGTCCCACCTGCTGCCATGTCCCCTTGTCGAGGCTGCACAAGACGTCGATCTTCCGGGTGCCGAGGTCGCGAGGCCGCTGGAAGAGCAGGACGTGGACGCGTCCGATCTCGACGGGCTTGCCCAGGTCGCAAACGATCTCGACCTCGCCCCGGTATTCGACACTCTCCTTGTAGGCGTCGGAGGCCGTCCCGTTGCTGAGCCTCGACGGCGGTTGCGTGTCCTTATGGCGCGGCTCCGTCGGGAGGCTCGCGGTATAGGTGAAGGGCAGACCCTTGCCGATCGCCATCAGTTCCGGCGGCTCGGCGTACATCTCCTTGGCGAGCGGGGTGTTCGGTTCGGCGTTCGGGTCGAGCCAGAGCCGATACGTCCCGCAGATGTCCTCGCCGAGATACGGACGCCGCGCCGCCAGAAACACCTTGGCACCGGCGTTGGCCGCCTCGATCGCGGCGGCGACGCCGGCCGTCGTCCCGCCCACCACCACAACATCGACGTCGTAGGCGACGGGGATGTCGCGGTCCGATTCGACGATGTGATCGGCCGGCGCGGCGACGAGGGTTTGCGCGATACTCGCAAGCAGAACGAGGGCTATCGTATGCATGGTCTTCCCTTTTCGTAGGCGTTGATGTTCCGGATGCGCTTCAAGCCGGTAATCCTTATCATCAGAGCGTATTCTAAGCCACCGGCAAGAGTGTTTGAACTGGGTGGCCCGCCGCTTCGCTTGTCCCGAGCCCTTCTGAGGGAGCGGTGGGGGACACGAATCTCTACGGGAGCAGCCACGCAATGGAATGCAAGCCAAAGCGGCGTAGTGACGCTGCACTCCACATTGGCGTCGAAGCCCTCTCCCGCCTTGGAGATCCGCCCGAGGCGACCGCCGGCGATGCCCTGAAGCACCCCCTCGTAGCACGGGCATCTTGCCCGTGAATCTCGCCCCGAAGGGGCGCCCCCAGACCCTAGCCCCGAAACCCTAGCCCCTGCTGTCCTCCTGGCTTCTTCCCCGTCTACCTGACACTCCCCGACACCCCTTGCGCGCGACCGTCAATCGCCAGACCCTCGCAATGCTCCCAGCGCAGAGCGGGACCCTTCTCGGCCTGGATCGTCACGTTCTTCAGCGTCACGCCCTTCGTGTGCTTCGCCGAGAACCCCTGACGGGCCGTCATCGTGATGTCCATCAGCCTCAGGTCCCGGATCGGCTCCTCGGGCAGCCCTTGCAGCATCACCGCCTCGCCCGCGTCGCTGACCTTCATGTCTCGAAACGTCATGTCGCGGAAGACCGGTGCCGTCCCCTCCTTCGTGCCCATCCACGCGCGATAGGCCGTCGTCATCTGGATGGCCTCGCGTCGCACGCCCACCATGTCGATGTCCCGACCCCAGAGCCGTTCGACGAATCCCCCGCGGCCGCGCGTCGACTTCAGCCGGATGCCGACGTCCGTCCCGCGGAAGATGCAGGAATGGAAGAACACGTTCCGGATGCCGCCGCTCGTGTCACTGCCGAACACCACACCGCCGTGGCCCCGCTCGGTGAGGTTGTAGCGGACCACGACGTTCTCGGTGTGCTTGCCGACGCGCCGGCCGTCCTCGTTGATACCCGACTTCATGCAGATGCAGTCGTCGCCCGTGTTGAAGTAGCAGTGTTCGATGAGCACGTTCTTGCTCGAGTCCACGTTCAGGCCGTCGGTGTTCGGCCCGCCGGTCGTCAGCACGCGAAGGCGCCGCGCGATCACCCGCTCGCAGTAGACCAGATCGATCGTCCAGAACGGTCCCGCCTTGGCGATGGTGAAGCCCTCGAGCAGGACGTTCTTGCAGCGGACGGGGCTGATGAGCTGCGGCCGCAGGCCGTCCTCCACCGTGCCGTAGATCCGCGCTTCGGGCGGGACGCCCTTGAGGATCTGCTCGCGGTACATCCGCATCGCCGTCGCCGACTGGCGCTTGGCCCACGGCCACCACGGCCGGCCGTTTCCGTCGATCGTCCCGGGGCCGGTAACGGCGATGTTCTCGCAATCGCGCGCGTAGATGAGGGGCGAGTAGTTGTAGCACTCGAACCCCGCCCACCGCGTGAAGACCACCGGCAGGTAGTCCTTCGGGTCGTCGGTGAAGCGGAGCGTCGCGCCCTCGCCCAGGTGCAGGTTGACGCGGCTCTTGAGGTGGATCGCGCCGGTCAGCCACGTCCCCTTCGGTAGCAGGACCTTCCCGCCTCCCGCTTCTGCGCACGCCTCGATGGCGGCGGCGATGGCCTTGGTGTTCTTCGTGCGCCCGTCGCCCACGCCGCCGTAGTCGACGACGTTGAACGTGCGATCAGGGAACGTCGGTCGGGCGAGTTGGGGCATGTCGAACGGTGCGCGGATGGGGGCGATCTCCTTGGGCGCATTGTCCGGGCCGACCTCCGCACGCCAGCCCTCGGCCATCGCCGCCGCTTCCTTCGCGCTGATGGCGCGGCGATAGACCTTCACGTCGGCGATCTGACCGGTCACCTGATATGGCTTGCCGGGGCTGGGGCCGTATTGCCCGACGAACAGCGGCCCCGGATACGGCGCGAGCGTCGGACTGCACGGCGCCGAGGCGACCTCCTTACCGTCCTGATAGACCCGCGCGCGCCGCCCGTCGAACGTGGCGACGATGTGCAGCCATTGCCCCGTCGGCGGCCTGCCGCCGTCGCAATCCACCCCACCGACGTGCCAACGCCACCGCCCGCCCAGCTTCTGGAGGAACCACCCCTTATCCTTCCACGCCCCGCAGCACAGCACGACGGGCATCTGCCCTGCCTCCTCGAACCTCACCGAGCACGCGATCGACAACTTCGACGTCAGGTCGAATTCGGCCTGATGCGGGAACGTCACGTGGCCTCCGTTGCGGAGATCCAGCGTGCCGTCGCTGAACCGGACTTTGCCGTGGCTCGCACCCTTGACCGGCACGTCGTCCATCAAAGTCGCGTCCAGCTTGTTGCCGAAGTCGGCCACGAAGACCGGCGCCTTTCGCTCCGGTAGCGCCGCTGCGACGACCGTCGGGTTCCCCTGGCTCTCGAGCCCGCGCCGGCTCACCGCGCGGACCTCGTATCGATGCCGCACCTTCGCCTTGAGCCCCACGTCCACGTAGACCTCGCCGAGGAACGGATCCGGGTTCAGCCGCTCGTATCGGTCCGATCCCTCCGGCGCGCGATAGACATTGAAGCGAACGCCTGGCTTCTCGACGGGATCCCAGCCGATGCACACCTCCCCCGGCCTGGCCGAGGCGTGCAGACCCGTCGGCGCACCGGGCGGCGTCGGCTTGGGCACCTCGACCGTCGCGGAAGACGGTCGGCTCCGTCCCTTCCCGTTGACGGCCACCAGTGCGTAGTGCTGCTGACCCGCCGGCGCCTCCTTGTCGACGAATTGGCAGAGCGTCGTCGTGGCGATCAGCGTCTGGGCGCAAAGGGCGAACCCCGATCGGGTGCCGCGATGGACCTCGAACGTCAGGCCGATCGTCTCGGCCCGACGGGGCCATGTCAGCCGCACCAGGCCGTCGTCGTCCGCGCTGGCGGAGAGGTCCGGCGTCCTCTTGGGCAGCGGGGGGGCGATCATCTGCCGCGACGCCCCCGCGATGATCTCCGCATCGGGCATGTCGACGCGCGGACGGCTCAACGCCGCCTGGCGGCCCCGCCGGATGATTGTCAGCATCGCCTGATAGTGTTTGTCCTTGGTTGAGGCGAACGAAACGGCCGGCTTGGCGCTGGGGGGGATCGGCTTCGGCGGTGGCTGGGGCTTGAACGAATCGATCGGCAGGACGTGATGAACGTATCCGCCCGTGGCCATCAGCCGAACCCGTCGCCAGTCCACGTCGACCTTGTGTTCGCGACACAGACCCAGGCCGTGGCCGTCCTTGCCCTTGGCCAAGGGGGCCCGCAGGATCCGGCTCCGCTCCGGCCGCTGGAGGTTGAACCAGTCGTGCTCGAACTGGACCTTGCCCTTGTCCTGGTGACACCGCATGCAGCCGGCCGCGTGCATCTCCTGGAGCAGTGCCTGCTTCGTCTCCGGCCACGCCGCCAGCCGACACCCGTGCTCCGTGTAGTTCCACGTCCCGTGGTACAGGCCGTTCGTGTCGATCCACGCCATCAGCAGGTCGCGCTCCCGGCGGGTCAGATCGCCGATCCGTCCGTCATGGCCGCTGACGAGCACCTCCGCGAGCGGCGCGTTGCCGGAGCCGTGCTCTCGCGGCAGAAAGATTTGAGCCGACCAGTTCGACGTGCCGTTCATGCAGTCGATGCCCGAGATCAGGGAGGCCACCAGCTGCGTTTCTCGCCGACTGACGAGGTTCTCGTAGCTGATGTTGAAGTACTCCGTCCACCCGCCCGACAGGTCGAGCTTCGCGCGGAAACCCCCCGTGCCGCCGTGGCATCGAACGCAGTGCTTGTCCAGGATCGGCTGGACCATCTCGGGATAGTCCAGGTATCCGCTCCCCCAGGATTCCGGCCGCGGGCGATCGGGCGCTCGTCGCACGGCGATGCGCATGCCTTCGTTCGCCGGCGCGGTGAACTTGTGCTCGTGGCAACCGATGCACGTCCGCGTCACGCCGGGAGCGGCCTGCACGAACGTCCGCATGCTCTGGATCAACCGGCCGTGCTTGTCCAGCGCCTGGAGATAGAGCGCCCGCCCGGCCGGCACCTCGAAGTACGCCGAGCCGTCCGCCTCGACCGGCACGACGCCCAGGAAGTTCTTCGCGCTGAAGGCCAGCGCGGCGCTCATCAGAAACGTTTGGTTGAACGCCCCGCCGGGCGAGGCGCTCACGCGCGACGTCTCCTCGACCACGCGAAGCCGCTTGATCTCGCCCCGTTTCACCCCGGGCAGGCCCTTGTAGATGTCCAGTACGTAGAAGCGTCCGGTCTTCTTGCCGTCCTCCGATTCCGTCGGGATGACCGGCTCCCGCGTGCGCGGCTTGATCAACATGGGCGAGTGGCAGCAGATCTCTGGATCGGCGTAGACCAGCTCGCGCCGTCCGCTGCGGTCGATGATCTCGATCGCGTTGAACTTCGCCCCCTTGGGTCGACCGCTGAAGAGAAGGACGTCCTTGGACAGCGGCCATGGCTCGCACGAGTTGCCGCGGTCGTGCGTGGGCTTGTCCGGGTTCTCGAAGTTCGTGAGTGCCTCCGGACAGTCCTTGCCCGCGTACGTGTCGACGATGCCGATGCTCCCGCGCGGCGGGGAGTTGTGCGCTCTTCATAACCGCAGGTTATCTGATATATCCGCTGGCGAAGCAGCTCTTCATAT
>CAZKCX010000488.1:0-5836 GCA_964550865.1 uncultured Planctomycetales bacterium | reverse complement strand
AAAAGCCATGACCCGCAAGGAGCTAGTAACCGGAGTTAGCTAGAGACTCAGTTGTGATCATAACCCCCACCGGGTTGCCAGAACCGGAACACCGAACGCGACGGATACCGAACCGTCAAACGGTCGAGCCAGACGGAGTCCCTTGACTCCCTCAGGTGATCTCGGGCACGATCCGAGACAGGTCGCTTCAAGGAGGCCAAAATTCGACGCATGACGTACTCCTCCTGGCGCGGCAGCAAGACCAGATGAACGTGCTCTGGCATGATCACGTAGGCTAGCAACGCGACATCAAGCTTTCTCCGCGTCGTCTCCATTGCTTCCAGTACCCAACGGCGAGTGCGATCCTTGGTCAGCAGAGCCCAGCGCTTGTGGCATGAGTATCTTAGGAAATGTACGTGTCCGGGTGCGTTCCACGCTTCTCGGCGCTTGCGTGGCGTCTCAGACACGTGGCAATCCTCTAAGATGCACTGCTCACAGAGCAGTGGCACACTTAGGCTCCAGCGCCCTGCTCCGGAACGCACTGCTCACAGAGCCATGGCACGAAAGTCTAGGCTTCGCGCGTCGCTGGTTCGCGATTACCCCGCCGGTCCGGGGCGCTTCGTTTGCTTGAGCACGGTGTGCTTCCCGTGGCAGTCGGTGCAGATGCTGCCCGCGACCACCGGTCGACCGTTGGGACGCGTCTTGCCGTACCACTTCTTGCGGAACGCCGCCACCTTCTCCGGATGCTTGTGCGGACCGTGGCAGGTCTTGCAGAACGGCTCGACCTCCGCCCGACCGAACTTGATGTCCGCCCGCGTCATGCCCTGCTCGTCCTGCATGTGCTCGACGGAAGGACCGTGGCACTTCGCACACGGAATGCCATGCTTGAGATGCTGCATCGACAGCTCCTCGCCCGTGAAGTCGACGTGACAGACGTTGCAGTAGTCGTTGCTGGGCTTCTGCGCCCACGGCATGGACGCGCTGCCTCCCAGCTTCCTGAGCTGCACCTTGCGAAACATGATCTTCATGTTCTTGTACTGATCGCCCGCGTGCGTCTGCAGGCCGATACGTCCCTCAGGCCGCGTCGTGTCGTGGAAGTCGGCCACCTTGTGATCGTTCAGCTTGGCGACGATGTGATCGCCCTGGCAGCGGATGTAGGCGGTGTTCCAGCCGTTCTTGTTCAGGTGCTTCTCGTCGGGCACCTTGTTCTTGAAGCCGTCGCACCAGACGCTGCCCGTCTTGGCCTCCGGATAGTCCAAGATGTCGAACTGCAGGCCGTACTTGTCGTCCGGCATGCGAAACCAGATGCCGCTGTTGGCCGGCCAGACGACCTTGAACTCGACGCGGAGCTCAAAGTCCTTATACCGAAGTCGCGTCATAAGATCGCCCGGCTTGCCGTTCTCATCCTGCGTTCCGATCAGGATTCCGTCCTGGACGACCCACTTGCCGCCCGGGCCCACCTTCTTCCAGCCGCTCAGGTCCTTCCCGTTGAACAGGTCGATCCAACCGTCCTTGTCGCTGGCCGCCGCGGCGACCGCCCAGGAGGCCCCTACCACTCCGATCACACACAACCCCATGCCGACTCGTCTCATGGATTCCGACCTCACCCCCCGATCCCTTTGTGTTCTGCCATAACAAAAGGGGCGACCCGAAGGCCGCCCCTGCAATCCGCGAACCTAAGCCACCTGCAAGGATGTTTGGACAGTAAGCCAACCATGGGTGGCCCGCCTCTTCAGAGGTGAGGAACACGAATTCGACTGGGTATTCGCGACCCCCATGGCTGAAGCCATGGGCCATCCATAGAGGAGTCTCTTTCGACGCACTGGCCAACCTCTCCTGAAAGCAGCTTCCCTTACACCCACTCGAAGTTCTTGAGCCACTCGTATCCGCGCGGCAGGTTGGCGTACATGCGATCGCCGATTCGCTCGACCCTCTCCAACTCGGCCTGGGTGAGGGGCTCCTTGTTCCAGCTCGCCTTGACGTTGTTCTCGACCTCCTCCGTCGTGGTCATGCCGGGCACGGTGGCGGTCAGCTCCTCCGTCATCAGGATCTTGCGCAGCGCGAGCAAGGCGTCCTCGTGATCGACCTTGTCTCCCGCCTTCGTCACCGGGAACTTCGCGCCCTCGCGGAAGAGCGAGCCCCCACCGAAGGGCTTGATCGTCACGACGCCGACCTTGGCCCGCTTGGCCGCCTGGAAGAAGTTCTCATCGGCGTGGCCGTGGATCTTCACCTCGCGCTTCTTGCTCTTGGGCGTCAGCGGCATGATCACCATGACGAATTCGGGGAACGTCTCGAAGATGTGCTGCAGGAACGGCCCGTTGTGGCTCGACATGCCCAGAAATCGTACCTTCCCCTGCTTGTGCGCCTTCTCGAAGGCCTCGATGACCGGGACGATCTCCTCATCCGCGTGTCGGCCCTGCATGTCCGCCTGCGGACGGAAGATGTCGATGTAGTCGCTCTTGAGCCGGCGAAGGCCTTCTTCGATCTCACGCATCTGGGCCCTGACGTTGCGGTGCGCAGGGTTCCGCATGCACAAGATATGATCCGAGTACCCGACGTACATCTTGTCCCGTCGACCCTTCAGCGCCGCGCCGTAGGCCACCGCCTCGGCCGGCGTGGTCAGATCGACATAGTTGATGCCGAGCTCGATACATTTGCTGACGACCGCGGTGCGGTTCTGTCGGACATCCTCGGGACACTCATCATCCGCAAGCGTCGCCCAGTACCGCTTGCCGTCGCGGTCCTTCCAGTGTCCTCCCAGGCTGATCTCACTGAACATCAGTCCGCTCTTACCAAGCTGCCGATAGGTCATCTTCGGGTGGTAGTTCAGCGGCTTGCCCTTGGAGGCTTCCTTGGCGTCGCCTTGTTGGGCACCGGCCGTGCCGAGCGCGAGTCCCGCGGCCGCGACGGAACCGTTCCTGACGAACTGCCGTCTCGTGAGTCCTTCGTCTTTCATCGAACACTCCTGACAGAAGCCGATCGCCTGGTAGGGCCCTGCACGCCGAGATCCGCAACCATCCCAGGCCCGGGCCCCTAGGGTACAGGTTTCACCCCTCAATGCAACCGCGCCTCCAACCGACCACCGAGGTCCGTTGACAAGCCCCGATCTCGCGGCATAATGTCCGTCAACACGTCGCTCGGAAAGGAGTCCTGTACGCGCGATGGCGATCATCACCCTGACCACGGATTTCGGCGAGAAGGATCATTACGTTGCCGCGATGAAGGGTGTGATCCTCAGCATTGCCCCCAAGAGCACCGTCATCGACGTCACGCACCATATCGAACCCCAGAACGTCTTACAGGCGGCCTTCATCGTTCGACAGACCTTGCCGAACTTCCCGGAAGGAACGATCCATGTCGTCGTCGTCGATCCCGCCGTCGGGACGTCCCGGCCGATCATCGCCGCGCAGTTCGTGCGTCAGCTCGTCATCTGCCCGGACAACGGCATCGTCTCGTTTATCCAGCGAGACGCCGAGCTGGAAGCCCTACGTGAGGTCAAGAACCGTAAGCTGTACGCACGGCCCGAGCCGTCCAGCACGTTCCACGGGCGAGACATCATGGCCCCCGTCGCCGCCCACTTGAGCCGGGGAGGCAAGCTGTCGGAGGTCGGCCCGACCACGGACCGGGTGGAGATCCTCAATCTCCCCCAGCCCAAGCGCCTGCCCAATCGCTCTCTCGAAGGCGAGGTCATCTACGTCGACGGCTTCGGGAACCTCGTCACCAACCTCTCTCATGACGACCTCTCCCCCACCTTCGTCGCCAGGCCCGACGCCCGTGTCTGGCTCGGCGAGCACGACATCGGTACGCTCCAACAGACCTATGCTCATGTCGAAGAGAACCAGCCGCTCGCGCTCATCGGCAGCATTGGGAACTTGGAGATCGCGGTGAATCAGGGCAACGCGGCCGACGTCTTCGGCGCCGGCCCCGGCAGCCCGGTCTTTGTGAAGTAGTCCTCCGCACGACTCTGCGTCTCGAAATGCCTCACCGAACCCGCCGGCATTCCGTCGCCCTCTTTGAGGGCTAGCGAACCCCATCGCCTCGTTTCCCAGGGCTCGCTTCGCATCGCCCTGGGCTATGTTCCACCGGGCCTCCGGCCCTGACGAGACTCGCGCCCCGATGTCCCCGCGCCGAGGTCGGGGCCCATCTTCGCTTCGAAAAGCGGCTTGAGGGCAGTGTCGATCAGCGGCCATCGCAATCCGATGTCAGAAGTTGCCCGCGCCCGCTCGCGTCGCTTCTGGACCGCCTGGTTTGGCATTTGAGCACCCGATGACTATCATTGACGGGCTATGGCTGACGTCGACGTCCAAGACCCCGTGCAGGCCGAGCAACCCCAGCGCGTCCCATTCGCCGATTGGCTCGGCTTCCGAACCCATCGTGAGGAATGGTCACTCGTCCTGCTGGCATGCATCATCGGCACCGCCACAGGCTTCTTCGCCCACATCTTCTACCACCTCATCGAATGGCTTACAGCATTATGCTATGGCGGCCATGAGCATGCGAGCCTTGGACCCCTGGCGGACGCCGGCCTCTACGGCGGCATGACCGTCATGCTTGTCGTCCTGCCGGCCGTCGGTGGGCTGCTCGTCGGGCTGATCACCTACTTCTTCGCCAGTGAGGCCAAGGGGCATGGCGTCCCCGAGGTCCTCGACGCCTTAGCTCGCCAAGGCGGGCGGATTCGTCCCCGCGTCGCCGCGGCAAAGGCCATCTCTAGCTCCCTGACGATCGGCAGCGGCGGATCGGCCGGGACCGAGGGCCCGATCATCCAAATCGGCGCCGCCCTAGGGAGCACGGTCGGTCAGATCATCAAGGCCCCGCCGCGACAGATGGCCGTCCTCGTGGCGTCCGGGGCAGCCGGCGGAATCGCGGCGATCTTCAACGCCCCGATCGCGGGCGTCCTCTTTGCCCAGGAGATCTTCCTCCGTGACTTCTCCTTCCGTGCATTCAGCCCGGTCGTGCTCGCGAGCGTCCTGAGCAGCACGGTGATGCGGGCGTTGCGGACCGAGGCCAACCACGCGATCTTCGCCATCCCAATCCCCGCCCAGGAGCAATACCACTTCTCCTGGCCGCATTTCGGCGACTACGTGGTCCTCGGTATTCTGTGCGCCATTGCGGCCATTCTCTTCGTCCGGGTGTTGTATCTCTTCGAGGACGTGTTCGACGGCCTCCCTGTCCCCGCCTGGACCAAGCCCGTCATCGGTGTCGTCTTGATGGGCGTGATGACGATCATCGTCTTGGGCGTCACCCATGGCGACTCCATGATGTCCGCCGATCGACCCGCCATCTACGGCAACGGCTACCCGATGATCCGCGAGGTCATCTCACCGGCCGGTCCGTTCACTGATGCGCCGCCCAACGTGTTGCAGATCGGCTTCGGGACCCTCCTCGCCCTCTTCCTGCTGAAGCTCCTCGCGACGTGCTTCACGCTGGGCAGCGGCGGCTCCGGCGGCGTGTTCGCCCCGTCGCTGTTCCTCGGTGCGGTGACAGGCGGGGCGTTCGGTCATCTCCTGAGCTACGCCGGTTGGGTGCCCGATACCCACATCGCCTCCTATCCCCTCGTCGGCATGGCCGCCGTCGTCGGAGCCAGCACGCACGCGCCCTTGACGGCCATCCTGATCATCTTCGAGCTGACCAACGACTACCACGTCATCTTGCCCGTGATGTTGGCCGTTGTAACCGCGACGGGCCTGGCGCAGCTCCTCATGCGAGACAGCATCTATACCCTCAAGCTGCGACGTCGTGGCCTGCGGGTCGGCTCCGCGCTGGACCTTACCGTCATGCGCCGCGTCACGGCCCGGCAGATCATGCCTGCGCGGATTCCCGTCGTCCGTCCCGACGAGCCGTTCCAGAACGTCGTCGA
>CAZKCX010000487.1:3310-5845 GCA_964550865.1 uncultured Planctomycetales bacterium | reverse complement strand
CAAAAACATCTTGCGTCAGATCGTCGACATCCGCCACATCGCCAAGCATCCCCGCGATCAACCGCCTCACGGCGTGCTCGTGGTGGAGGATCTCGACGAGCCCTTGAGGCTGCCCGGCCCGAAAGCGGCGCACGGACGCTACGTCGAGGTCAGAGGGGTCGTTGGCCCCTAACCCGGCGTCCTCGCCGCTGTCGTGGCTCGTGTGATTCGGCTGCATATCCACCCGAATCAGAATACTAAACGCACGAGCGCCGTTCCGATCGGCAGAAACTTGTCGAAATCTGTCGGGGTCACCGCAAGCTATTGGCAAGGCCCGACTCACGCCGCAGCTGCTCCGCCTAGACCCCTCCCTTTGGACGCGTCTGCCATGGCAGTGTCAGAATGACAGGCTCGGAGGGGCCTTGCATCTGTAAAGCTAATTATGACAAGAAGTTAAGGTTGAAGGCAAGCTGGCACGGCTCTTGCTTCATCCCACCTACAGATGGGAGGTATGCCATGAGAATCGACAAATTCACCGTGCGTGCCCAGCAGGCCATCGCCAATGCCCAAGAGCGGGCCTCTCAGGCAGATCACCCGTCGGTCACCCCCGTTCACCTGTTGGCGGGCCTGTTGAGCGAAGAGGAAGGCGGGATCGTCCGGCCGATCCTCCAGAAGGTCGGGGCGGACATCGACCGCATGCAGTCCATCGTGGACAGCGAGCTGGGCAGAATGCCCAGTGCCGCGGGCGGCCAGGTCTCCATCGACAAGGCGCTCGAGCAGGTGCTCCGGTCCGCCCAGAGCGAGGCCGACCGACTCAAAGACCAGTTCGTCAGCACCGAGCACCTGCTGCTCGCCCTGAGCGACGTGGCCAGCGACGCCAAGGAGATCCTCACCGTCAGCGGCGCCAAGCACGACGACATCCTGACCGCACTCAAGTCCGTCCGCGGGTCGTCGGCCGTGACCAGCCAGAACCCGGAGGACACCTATCAGGCGCTCGAGCGCTACGGACGCGACCTCGTCGAGATGGCACGTCGGGGTAAGCTCGACCCGGTCATCGGCCGCGACGAGGAGATCCGTCGGTGCATGCAGGTCCTCTCGCGCCGGACCAAGAACAACCCCGTGCTGATCGGTGAGCCGGGCGTCGGGAAGACCGCCATCGTCGAGGGGCTCGCACAACGGATCGTCGACGGCGACGTCCCGACCGGGCTCAAGGACAAGCGGGTGGTGGCGCTCGACATGGGCGCGCTCATCGCCGGGGCGAAGTATCGCGGGGAGTTCGAGGAGCGCCTCAAGGCCGTGGTCCGCGAGGTCGTCGAGTCGGAGGGACAGGTCATCCTCTTCATCGACGAGCTGCACACCGTCGTCGGCGCAGGCCGCGCCGAGGGCGCGGTGGACGCGGGGAACTTGCTCAAGCCGGCACTCGCGCGGGGCGAGCTGCGTTGCATCGGCGCGACCACGCTCGAGGAGTATCGCCAGAACGTCGAGAAGGACGCCGCGCTGGAGCGACGATTCCAGCCGATCTATGTCGGTGAGCCGACGGTCGAGGACACCATCGCCATCCTCCGAGGCCTCAAACAGCGCTACGACGCCCACCACGGCGTCCGCATCCAAGACAGCGCGCTGGTCGCCGCCGCCACGCTGAGCGAGCGGTACATCACCGACCGGTTCCTGCCCGACAAGGCCATCGACCTGATCGACGAGGCGGCCAGTCGGCTCCGGATCGAGAACGACTCGATGCCGAGCGAGCTGGACGAGCTCCGCCGGCGGATCATGCAGCTCGAGATCGAGCGAGAGGCCCTCAAGAAGGAAAAGGACCAGGCCAGCCGCGCTCAGCTCGAACGGCTCGAGAAGCAGTTGGCCGAGCTGCAGGAGCAGAACAACGCCCTGACGGCACGTTGGGAGAACGAGAAGGGCCTGCTCGACGAGACCAAGGCCTTCCGGGAGGAGTTGGACGCCAAGCAGAATGAGCTGGCCGCCGCCCAGCGCGAAGGCGACTGGGAGCGGG
Organism: uncultured Planctomycetales bacterium; assembly: GCA_964550865.1. Lineage (GTDB taxonomy): Bacteria > Planctomycetota > Phycisphaerae > UBA1845 > JAFGLZ01 > JAFGLZ01. The sequence goes on along the minus strand of CAZKCX010000487.1, from coordinate 3,861 downwards.
CCGCCCGGATCCAGTACGGCGAGATGGCCGAGCTCCAGCAGCAGATCGAGCAGAGCGAGAAGCGCCTGGCCGAGATGTCCGCCGACGGCCAGAGCCTCATCCACGAGGAGGTCACGAGCGAGCAGGTCGCCGAGGTCGTCAGCAAGTGGTCGGGCATCCCCGTCTCGCGGATGCTCGAGGGCGAGCGGGAGAAGCTGATGAAGATGGAGGAGCGCCTCCACGATCGCGTGGTCGGCCAGGACGAGTCCGTGCGCGCCGTCAGCGACGCGGTGCGTCGAAATCGTGCCGGCCTCGGCGATCCGAATCGCCCGATCGGGAGCTTACTGTTCCTCGGGCCGACCGGCGCCGGCAAGACCGAGCTGTGCAAGGCGCTCGCCGAGTTCCTCTTCGACGACGAAGCGGCCTTCGTCCGGATCGACATGAGCGAGTTCATGGAGCAGCACTCGGTCGCAAGGCTCATCGGCGCGCCCCCGGGCTACATCGGCTATGAAGAGGGCGGACGCCTGACCGAGGCCGTGCATCGTCGGCCGTACTGCGTGATCCTCCTCGAC
>CAZKCX010000487.1:0-3300 GCA_964550865.1 uncultured Planctomycetales bacterium | reverse complement strand
GGCCCACCGCGACGTCTTCAACATCCTGCTGCAGGTGCTGGACGACGGCCGGCTCACCGACGGCCACGGCCGGACGGTGGACTTCCGCAACACGATCGTCGTCATGACGAGCAACCTCGGCAGCGACCGCATCCAGGAGTTGTCCGAGGCCGGCGCCGACGAGGAGGAGATCGAGAAGCGGGTGCGGGACGTGCTCAAGCACCACTTCCGGCCGGAGTTCCTCAACCGCGTCGACGAGACGGTGATCTTCCATCGCCTGTCGCGCGAGGACCTGGCCGACATCGTCGAGATCCAGCTCGGCTACCTGCAGGAGCGCCTCAGCGGGCGGAACATGGAGGTCCGCATCACCGACGCGGCCAAGGAGCAGCTCGCCGCCGATGGGTACGATCCGATCTACGGCGCGCGTCCACTCAAGCGGCTCATTCAGCGACAGATCGAGAACGCCCTGGCCAAGCGGATCCTGGCCGGCGAGTTCGCCGAGGGCGACTGCATCGAGATCGACGCCGCCGGCGAGGGCTACGCCTTTCGGAAGGCCGAGCCGGTGCTCGAGGGCGAGGTCGTGGCGTAAGAATTTCCGGCCCAGACTTCAGACCACAGGCTGTCGGGTGCAGGCTACACGCTGCAGACGTCATGGCCACGGTGACGTGGGCATGACGTCTTTCTGCCAACCCTGACATCTTGGCCATCAAAGCCTTGCAAGGGAGAACTGGGGTGTTAAAACAGGTACCAGCCTGGCGGATACCTGTTCGTGGGCCCCATTGGTAAGATCTGCCAGCCTTTTCGTTAAGCGCTATTCCGCGTCAAGATGCTTCGGTGAGACCTCGGGTGAGACATGCCGATTCCCACGCATGAAGGTGCCATGCTTCCGTTGCTAGAGTACTGCTCGGATCAAAAGGAACACGCGTTGCGGGAGGTGCGTGAGGCCTTGGCCGACGTGTTCAAGCTGACGGAAGATGAACGCAGACGGCTTCTACCGAGCGGGAAGGCTCCCGTCTTCTACAGTCGTATCCATTGGGCTCGCACCTATCTGGTGAAGGCTGAGCTTCTCGAGTCTCCTCGGCGCGGCTTCGTCAAGATCACGCAACGTGGACTCGATGTGCTGTCCGAGAACCCTTCCGAACTCAACGCCAAGTATCTCGAGCGCTACCCGGAGTTCATGGCCTTCAAACACCCTGACATGAGCAAGGCCGAGGACGCTGCCTCTAAGGTTGAATCGGAAACAGACCGCACACCGGCAGAGGTCCTCGAAGAGGGATACCAGGAGATACGCAGTGCTCTTGCCTCGGAACTGCTCGATGAGATCAAAGGATGCTCGCCCGAGTTCTTCGAGAAGCTGGTCGTCGATCTTCTGGTTAGGATGGGCTATGGGGGGTCTCGACAGGATGCGGGCCGGGCGATTGGACGGAGTGGTGACGGCGGCATCGACGGCATAATCAAGGAAGACCGGCTCGGCCTGGATATCGTCTACATCCAAGCCAAGCGCTGGGAGAACACCGTGGGCCGGCCCGAGATCCAGAAGTTCGCCGGCGCGCTGCAGGGTTGCCGCGCGAGGAAGGGGGTCTTCATCACCACGTCAGGCTTCTCAAGGGACGCCCTCGACTATGCGAAGATGATCGATAGTAAGATCGCCCTCGTGGACGGACAACACCTGGCTGAGCTTATGATCGACCACAATCTCGGTGTCGACCTGGCGGACACATACGAAATCAAGAAGATCGATCTGGATTACTTCAGCGAGGAATAGCCCAAGAACGGCCCAAGCGGGAGTGAAGAATTTGACCTGGTAAGGCCTCCCCAACGACGAACGTCGACCGGCCTGAGGACAGGCCGGCTCTGAATCCCGGGGTTGCGTGACCGCACGGGGGAATCGCTCGCCTTGCTGCAACGCGCCCACAAATAGCACGGACTCCAGTCCAATCCCAAGGTACCGGAATCGAGGCGGTGGCGTTTCACTTGGGTTGGAACAGCGGCGACTTCTTGATGCCGATGCGGTTGAGCCAGTAGCGCATGACGACGCCGAGCGTGCTGAGTCCGTAGTTCACGCTGCGGCTGAAGCTGATGCTGCTGGCCTCGTCCATGTACCGGACGGGGACGGGCATGTCGCCGATCTTGAAGCCGAAGTGCACGCTCTGCACCAGGAACTGCGTGTCGAAGACGAAGTCGTTGCTGTTGCGGTGGTAGGGCAGCGTCTCGAGCACCTCGCGACGATAGCCCCGGTACCCGCTGTGCCACTCGCCGAGGTTCTGCCCGGTCAGGATGTTCTCGGTGATCGTCAGGGCGCGGTTGCTCAGGTACTTGTACACCGGCATGCCGCACGCCAGGGCCTCGGTCCGCGTGCGAATCCGATTGCCGAGCAGCACGTCGCAGATCCCCAGGCTCAGCACGCCGACGAAGTGCGGCACGAGCCGGCTGTCGTATTGATAGTCCGGGTGGACCATGACCACGACGTCCGCCCCGCGCTGGAGGGCCTCGTCGTAGCACGTCTTCTGATTCCCGCCGTAGCCCAGGTTCGTCTCGTGCTCGATCAGCGTCACCGGAAGCTTCTTGGCGATCTCCACGGTGTTGTCCGTGCTGCAATCGTCGACCACGATCACCTCGTCGACCACCCCGGGCGGGATGTCCTCCAGCGTCCGCTCGAGCGTGTTGGCGGCGTTGTAGGCGGGCATGACGACGATGACTTTGTCCGACACGTGCGACGGCCTCCTCATGGATTGGGCAGCGCGGGCAACACCGAGCCCGCGCGATTCAATGCGCTGGGGCTGCGCGGAAGCATTCGACGGAGCACTTGCTGCCGCGATGCGATCAGCCGATCGAACGCGGCCCGCACCTTGGCGTCGTTCGAGACCATCCCGTCGCGTAGCCGCTCGATGTCGGCGATGTGTCGACGGAGGGCCTGGATCGCCCCGTCGCGGTCGCCCATGCGACTGCGGGCGCCCGCCAGCTTATAAAGCACGCAGGACCGCAGCACAAGCCGCGCCACCTCTTGCTCGCGCGAAGGGTCGTCCAGCCGCTCGCGTGCCGCTTCCAAATGACGAAGGGCCTCCGCAGTGGCCTGTGGCTGCCGGCGGCCCAGCAAGATCGCCGCCAGGTATTGGCGGAGCAGCGGGAAGCCCGGACTCGTCGCGACCGCGCTGCGATACTCCGCCAGCGTGTTGCCCTGAACCTGGAGGGGGGCCCGCATGATCGGATCGAGCAACGCCGGCTGGATCACCCAAGGCGTACACGTCAGGACGACCCACAACAGCGGCACCGACAGGCCGGCCGCCAGGCGCCGGATTCGAACGCGGAGGGTCCCGCCCC
>CAZKCX010000486.1:0-5845 GCA_964550865.1 uncultured Planctomycetales bacterium | reverse complement strand
ACCCCCACGGCCAAAGCCATGGGCCACCCACCCATCCGCTGACGAGCGACAGAGCTAGGAGGCTCCATCGGCATGACGGTCCGTCGACCTTCCCGAGAGATCCACCGGACTCGCGGGCCCGGGGCCGTGTCCCAATAGAAATCCACATGCAGGAGTGCGACGTTTGACGATTCTGGCGGCGAGTGGGATTCACGCGGCGGACTGGGCGGTCGTGGCCGTATACTTCCTCGGCACGATCGGCATGGGCGTCTACTTTGCCCTGCGGCAGCGGAGCACCGACGAGTACTTCCTCGGAAGCCGATCCATGCCCTCGTGGGTCGTCGGGCTGAGCATGATCGCCACGCTGCTTAGCACGATCAGCTACCTGGCCGTCCCGGGGGAGATGATCAAGCACGGGCCCGGCTGGTTCTTAAGCCTGCTCAACCTGCCGCTCTCGTACGTTGTGGTGGCCTACATCTTCATCCCATTCTTCATGCGACTGCCGATCACGAGCGCGTACGAGTACCTCGAGGCCCGCTTCGGCAACCCGACGCGGACGCTCGGCGCGCTGTTCTTCATCATGATTCGTATCGTGTGGATGGCCGTCGTGGTCTACACCGCCAGCGGCGCGATGGCGCGGATGACCGATATGCCCCTCTGGGCGGTGATCCTGGCGGTCGGGCTGTTCACCACGGTGTATGCGGCCTTCGGGGGGATTCGCGCGGTCATCTGGACGGACGTCATTCAGTTCATCGTGTTGTTCGGGGGTGCCGTCTTCGCGGTGGCGTTCGTGAGCTACTACGAGGGGTTCTTCGGCTGGATCCGTGTGGCGGTTCAAGAGGCTCGCCTCGAATCGCCCGTCTGGTCATGGGACCCGCGGGTGCGGATGACCGTCATCGGCGTCACGATCCACGCGCTGGCGTGGCACGTCTGCACGTACAGCTCCGACCAGGTTGTGATCCAGCGGTACCTGACGACGCGCGACGGAAAGGCCGCCCGTCGTTCGTTCATCGTCTGCTGCATCGCCGATGTGCTGTTGCTGTTCATCCTCGGCGCGGTGGGGTTCGCGCTGCTGGCCTTCTATCAACAGAACGAGGGCCTGCTGCTCGGCGAGATGGCCGGCCAGCTTCGCGCCAAGGCGGACGACGTCTTCCCCTATTTCATCGCGCACCAGCTCCCCGTGGGGCTGACGGGGCTGATCATTGCCGCCCTCTTCGCCGCGGCCATGTCAAGCCTGGACTCCGGCGTGAACAGCGTCTCGGCCGTCATCACCGTCGACTTCTACAAGCGCTTCCGGCGGGGGCACCAGGCGGACAGCAGTTCGCTGGCGGTGGCCAAGTATCTCGGCCTGCTCTTGGGAGGCACCGCGACGCTGCTGGCGTTGGGCGTGGACAACATCGAGGGCAACATCATCGAGATCACCAACAAGAGCACGAGCTGCGTGGTGGGTCCGCTCTTTGGGGTCTTCGCCATGGGCATGTTCAGTCGGCGGGCGAACCAGGCCGGCGCGATCGCCGGGGCGGTGGCGGGCTTCGCCGTAGGCCTGGTGGTGACCTTTGCCGGGCAGTGGTTCGGCGAACACTACGACATCTCGTTCATGTGGATCATCCCCAGTTCGGTGATCGTGACGCTGCTCGTGGGATTCCTTGCGAGCCTGCTCGCCGGTCCGCCGACCACGGACCAGCTCCGCTTCACCCGACGGGCCGTGATGGCGAGCGACATGACTCGCTTCTCGACGATGAACGCTAAGCCGGGCGGCGACGAGCCGGCGTAAGAGAGTTCAGAGCAGCCAAGGGGGAGTGTCGGCTTCGGATGTGTCTTCCGGCTCGGGGGCAATGGACGGGGCAGCCACGTCCGGACGTTCCTCGCTCGGCGCAACGGGGACGCGATGCTTCTCACGGATCTTGCGGGCGGCACGCCTCCGCCTCCGCGACGGCGCCGACCGCTGCGGCCTCGAGCCCTGTTTGCCGGCGGTGGCGCGGCCTTGCGTCCTTCGGCCGCCAGCCCATCGAAGCAGCGCCTCCCAGGAGCCGTCGAAGTAGCCGTCGAGCAACTCCTGCAGCGCCGACCGTGCGGCCTTGTCGAATCCCGTTCTGGCACGATAGACGAACGCCCGGCCCCGCCGGGTGTGGGTGACGTGGCCCTTGGCGGTCAGGATCCGCAGGAAGGTCCGCACCGTGCTGTTGTCCGCGGGACGCGGAAGCGCGGCGACGATGGCCTCGGCCGTCAGCGGCCCGTCGGCCCAGAGCAGGCGCAGAATCTCGAGTTCGCGTGCACTGAGGGGTTCCATCGTGCTTTGATGTTAATCTATTAACATAAAGACCGCAAGGCCGAGGTCGACCGGAAGGAGTCCCCCGCTTTAATGTTAATCGATTAACACTAATCGCAGCCCATGGCGATGCCCGTCGGGCAGATGTCGCGCAGGCAGCAGACCGGACATCGCGGCTCCCGGGCCTTGCAGGCCGTGCGCCCGTGCTCGATGAGTAAGACGTGGAACGGCCACACCAGATCGTTCGGACAAATCGCCTGCAGCGCGTCGTGGGCGTCGTCGGCCGACGTGTCGGGAGGAATCAGCTCGAGTCGAATCCCCAGCCGGTGCACGTGCGTATCCACCGGCAACACCGGCTTGCCGAGCGCGAACATGAGCACGCACGCGGCGGTCTTTCGCCCCACGCCATGGAACTGGCTGAGGTATTCGACGGCCTCGTGGTCCGACCAGTCACCGAGGAAGTCGAGATTCAGTGTGCCTCGCTCCTCCCGGATCTGCCGGAGGATTTCTTTGATCCGCCCGGCCTTCTGCTTGGCCAGTCCCCCGGATCGGATCGCGGCGGCGATCTGCGACGTGCGGGCGGTAAGGACGTCCTCCCATTCCGGGAAGCGTCGGCAAAGCTCGGCGTAGGCGGCGCGGGAGTTCGTGCCGGTGGTGTTCTGGGAGAGGATCGTCGCGATCAATTCGCCCAGGGGGTCGCCCTCCGGGTCCCACGGGCGCGGGCCGTATTCTTTCTCTAAACGATTCGTGATCGTCCGGACCCTGCGCTTGCTCGGACGAAACATCCCTTGGGAGGGGGCGGGCACGTTCTTGCGCTCGGCCTCCCCCTTGCGGTGCATCAACCGCCCCCCTCGCTTCCGGCGATCTCTTGCTCACGCCGGCGGACGATAATGCGTGCTGCCAGAAGCCCACCTTCGTAGAGCAGGTACATCGGCACGGAGAGCAGAACCTGGCTCGTAACGTCCGGCGGCGTTACGACGGCGGAGATCGCCACCATCCCCAGCAAGACGTATCGGCGCACCGACGCCATGGTCGCCACGGACGCGATGCCAACCATCGCCAGCAGGACGACCACGATCGGCACCTGAAAGCCGATGCCGAAGCCCAGCGCGAGTCGTGTCACGAAGCTGATCACGTAGTTCAACGCGAGTTGCGGTCGGACGAACGACTGGCCTTTCTGTAGCGTTAACGGGACCGTCCGAACTCCTTCGGCTGTCTGGAGCTTGAGCTGGCTGTACCGGAGGTTGAACCATGCATCACCCGGCTGCGGATTCGGGGGATCTTCGGCGAGCATGGGAAGCTGCGTCAGGTCTGCCGCCGGTCCGGTCGTGACGGGTTGGGTGGAAGCCATCTTCGGCAGGAGTTGATCGATCAAGAAGTTGCTCTCGGCCATCGGGGAGGGGATCCAGCTTCGAATTCCGATCAGGAAGCTGAAGACCAGCGGGAGCACGACGGCAAAGCAGAACACGACCCCCGTCGCGAAGAGCACCAACGAGATGGGGAAGAATTGTCGAACGAAGCGCTGCTCGTGCGAGTAGAGGCCGGCCGCCACGAACGCCCAGAGCTGATAGAGCCCGTACGGCGCCGTGAAGATCAGACCGCAGTAGAGGGAGATCTTCATGTACACGACGAAGATCTCCGTCGGGTCGAGGGTAATTACCTCCGGCGTCATGTCGTGGTAGCGGTAGGCGATGTTGAGCGGCCAGAGGATGAGCTGGAAGAGCTTGTCGCCGAAAATGAAGCAGACGACCATCCCGATGAGGGCCCCGAGGAGCAGGCGGATGATCCGCGTGCGCAGCTCCTCGAGGTGCTCGCCGAAGCTCATCCGCACGTCGTCGGGATCATGCGGTTTGCGGGACTTTCTGGGGAACCACTTGGCCATGGCGTCCGCGAAGATCGTCGAAATCCGCGGATTTGGCAAGGGCAGGGTCTAGCCCAGGCCGAACAACCGCGCGGCGTTGCCGAAGAAGATGTCCTCGACTTGAGCATCCCCGAGTCGGGCATGCCGGGCGGCCAGCTTCAGACACCGCAGCGACTCCAGCCCGACCGCCACGGGCTTCAGGTCCGTGTAGGCCGTCTTCGACCAGTCGACGGTGTCCTCATAGATCCAGAGGAAGGAATCGCCGATGGCCACGCAGCGACCCCGGAAGTGGCTGACGTGGAAATCCGATCCATACAAGACGCGCTCGTGGCCGAACGTTTCCAGGATGGCCTCGATCGCGCCGCCGTCGGTGACCGCGCTGGTGTCGAACCAGAGGTTCTCCAGCCCTGCCAGTGCGCCGACGCCTTCGATCGTGTGATGCGGATTGAAGCCCCTCCCCGCGTGGGCAAGGATCATTCGCGAGTTCGGATACCGGCGGCAATACGTTCGGATCGCCTGCTGATTGGCCTCGTCGGCGAGGGCGCGATCCTTGACCATGTGCAACGTGATCGTCAGGCCGAGTTCGTCCGCCACCTCTACGATCGGTTCCGGCAGATACTCCGGGATCTCCGCGCCCCAGGTGGGTGCGTCCGGGTCCTTCCGGCGGGCGAAGAGGTGATAGCATTTGAGGCCGACGGCTCCGCGCGCATGGACCTCCTGCTTGACGTAGTCGGGGTCCATCTCCGGCCGGACGACGATGGCCCCGCGGCATCGCGGCTCGTCTCGAATCTCGTCGGCCACGAAGGCGTTGATGGTCTCCGGATCGCCCAGCAGCATCGAGGGGATGAAGAGACCGTCCACGCGGCGGTCCGGGAGCAGCTCACCCATCCGTGCGCGGTACTCCGCCAGGCCGAGGCAAGGCGGGAGATCGTCGAAGGCTTGCGGCGTAGGTCGATCCGGCGGCCAATGCTCGGTCAGGCCGAGGTGCGCGTGCGCGTCGAAGACGACGGGCGGGACGAAGTCGTCCAGCTCGCGGTCGAAGAGCTCTCGTTCATCGTCTCGAAAGGGGATCGCAAGCGCCATACCGCTGTCTCCATCTCGTTCGTCTTCTGCCCATCGTGATCCCGCGGCACCGTTCGTGGTTCCGCTTCTTGACCGTCTAGCGTACCGAATCTCCTGCGGCCTGTCCGTCCAGGCGTCGCCGGATCCGATCCGTGGCCCACGCGGCGTGCTCGGTGAGCAGCCGATCCTCTTCCTCGATCACGGCCCGTAGCGCGGCAAGGTGCCCCGCGCCGCCGACATTGCCGAGGACGATCGCGGCGTTGCGACGGAGCATCTCCAGCTTCGCGCGACGCGTTGCCCGCCGCCGTGTCGCGGAGAGATACGATTCGCGATCCCACCGCAGGACATCGACCAGGGCCATCCCGGGGATGAGTCCGTCGGCGAATGCCGGTTCCGTCGCGGCCGGCGCGCGGCGGTTATGCGGACAGGCGCGCTGACAGGCGTCGCAGCCGAAGAGCCGATCGCCGATGCAGGCACGCAGCGCGGGCGCGATCGCCCCACGAAGCTCGATGGTCAGGTACGAGATGCATTTCGAGGCGTCCACGACGTAGGGCCCGACAATGGCGCCGGTCGGACAGGCGTCGATGCACTTCCGACAGGTGCCGCAACGATCCGGCAGCGGGTCATCCGGCTCGAGTGGCAGCGTCGTGACCGCACCGCCCAGGAACACGTAG
>CAZKCX010000485.1:0-5850 GCA_964550865.1 uncultured Planctomycetales bacterium | reverse complement strand
GGACGTCGGCGGCCTTGGCGGCCTCGGCGCTGCGCTGTTCCTCCGATGCCCGTGGCGTGGGCTCGCCCGTCGTGGTGTGAATCATAGCCACGCGAAAGCCAAGTTGGACCGTCTTGGCGATCGTGCCGCCCATGAAGATCTCCAGATCATCCGGGTGCGGCGAGGTGAACAGGATGTCTACCGGTTCGACTTCGTCTGGCATTCCGGTCCTTCAAGCTTCTTGCGGTGCGGAGCCCTTGCGGTGCGGACTTCGCTACGGCAGCACGCCGAGGATGTTCTCCGTCACGTAGGGTCTCGGCAGGCAGAAGGTCTCGCCGTGCGCGTATCCACAGATGGCCCCCTCCGCGCCGTTCGTGCTGTTGATGTAGTGGTGCAGCATGGCCAGCCGCGCCGGGGGGAACTGGCTCTCATAGCAAGCGACGGCCTCGAGCTTCTGCTCCATCGTGTCGGTGATGTCCATCACGAACGTGGACGGGAACCGTGTCGTTCGCAGGCCGATCGGGACCTGCCGGTACACGATGCGGTCGATCGTGTGCGGCGGCAGGTCGGTGAAACGATCGTCCCACTTGGTGAGCTTGGCGTAGAAGACGCTGGCTTCGGCGAGCCGCTCGGCCTGCCAGTGGTCGGGCGAGGCGGTGGGCGTCCGCGCGGCCATCGTCACGACGATCCTCGGCTTGTACTTGCGCAGCGCGGCGGCCAGCACGTATCGGCTTGCCGGACAGTCCATCAGCTCGCGGTTCGGCAGCGGGAGAATCTCCATGGCCGTCGCGCCCAAGGTCTCGGCGGACTTGGCGGCCTCGGCCCGGCGCTTCTCTTCCGTGCCCCTCGGGGTGGGCTCGCCGGAGGTGCTGTGCACCATCGCCACGCGGTAGCCGAGCTTGGCAAGCTTGGCGATCGTCCCGCCGCAGGTGATCTCGAGGTCGTCCGGATGCGGAGAGGTGAAGACCACATCCATCGGCTCAATCGCTCGGGTCGTCTCGTCGCTGTCGCTCATGGTGGTAAGGGCTCGCCGGCGTCGCTTCCGTTTCGCGTCCGCATGATAGGGACGTGTTGCCGGTCATACAAGACGGCCGCGCTCACTCCTTCGGAAGCAGTCGCATCAGCTCCTCGACGAACAGTGCATGGCCGCGATCGTCCGGGTGGTTGATGCCGTTCATCAACAGGATCTCGTACGGCATCCCCGCGTACTCGAGGAGCTCCCACCGCAGCGCCGCGTCGGCCAATCCGACGCGCTCCGTCTCGGCCAGCTCTCGCAGTGCCCGGCAGTTGGCACGCGTCTCCGGGCCGCGCGAGTGCTTCTTGTGCATCCATGACGGCATGACGTAGTGGGGCGTGAGGATGACGAACTCCGCCCCGATGTCGCGGGCCTGGGCGATCGCGCTCCTCCAGTTCTTCTTGAGCCGCTCGACCGGCATGCCCATGTCGTTGACGAACTCGACCGTGATGAGGTCCGGCCTGTGGGCGAGCACCTCCTTGGCGTAGTCCTTCAGCCGGCCGTTCGTGCTCGTCCCGCCGATGCCGGCGTTGATGACCTGGATGTGGTCCTTGCCGAACCGCTGCTTGAGACGCGTCTCGAAGAGGTTCACGTATCGACTGGCGGGCGTGCTTGCGTCTCCGCCGACCGTGACGCTGTCGCCCCAGCAGACGATCGTGACGGGCTTGCCTTCGCGGAGCTTCGCGAGCGTCTTGGCAACCGGCCTGAGGTCGGGCTTGGGGCACCGAGCCGCCTTGGCCTCGTTGACGACGAACACGTGATGCGGCTCGATCGTGCGGGCGTGGTAGGGGCGATAGACGGTCGCCAGCGTCATCGCACCGGCTGTGGTCGCGGGCATACGCGGGCAGTCGACCTTCGGCTTCCCGCGTTGCAGGGTGACCTTCCCGTCGGGATGGACCTCGATTCGATCGACGCGCCGCCGGCCATAGACGTAACCGATAACCACGCGCTGACCCTTCTGGATCCGGCCGTTCGGCGATCGGGACAGGGCACCCCAGAACTCGTCGAGGACGTAGTCCCTGTCGCGCTCGTAGCGCGTCGCACCGGGCTTGTCGCTCTCGCGGACGACGAGGGTGCCGGGCTCGAGTTGGCCGGGCATGATGTTGTACCGTCCTCGACCCGCCTTGAGCCGCGTGCCGCCGCGCCAGCTCCGTACCTTGTCGTCGCGGATGGGGTACCACTCGCCGTCGACCTTGACCGAATCGGACGGCGCGACGGCCAGTGTTGTCTCGGTCACCTTGACGGTCCGGCCGTTTACTTTGCCTGTGCCGGCCCGGACGGTGACGGACGCCTTACCGCAGACGATATCAAGGCCTTGGAGGACGTTGGGATTCGCCCCGAATGATGTGACGACGGCCTCTGCCTGGCCGGGCGAAGAGGCCATCGTTGCTAGCGTCGCGACGGCGAGGCCCATGGTTGCGATCATTGTGGTCTCCTTCAGACGGCTTCGTTTCGCGAGCGACAATTATCGTGGTTTGTGGATGCTTGTCGAGCCTGGCTTCGGCCGGCGGCGATACCCCCTTCCCGCTTGACCGGACGGAACGGTCCGGGTAGCGTGGCAATCCCGACTTCCCCGTTCGTAGAGCGGCGCACCGATCTCGGCGAGACGTTCATGACGACGCAGCGCGAGACAGTCAGCATCATCGGGGCGGGTGTTGTGGGCACGGCCCTGGCCTGCCTTGCGCACCGTGCCGGCTATCGTATTGCCGCCGTCGCGAGCCGAACGCTCGACTCCGCCCGACATGCCTGCAACATGCTGGGGCGCAACGTGGCCGTCCCCGATCCTGCGGAGGCCGCACGGCAAGGCCAAATCGTTCTGATCACCACAACCGATGACGCCATCGAGACGGTCTGTCGCGCCCTGGCGGACGAGGGGGCCTTCCAGCCCGGCTCCGTCGTTGCCCACTGCTGCGGCGCGCTCAGCAGCGATGTGTTGTCCCCGGCGCGAGAGCAGTGCGGGGCGCATGTCGGTTCGGTTCATCCGATGCAGACCTTCCCCACGACGGCCAGCGCGTTATCGCACTTCGCGGGAACCTGGTGTTTCTGTGAGGGCGACGAGCCGGCGGCGGCCGTGCTGACCGATCTCTTCCGCGCGATCGGCGGACGGGTCGAGCGGATCAGCACCGCCAATAAGGTCCTATACCACGCCGCGGCCGTGATGGCCTGCAACTACCTGGTGGTCTTGCTCGAGGCGGCAGGGGAATTGGCCAAGCACGCCGGCATCGACCGGACGCAGGCCATGGCCGCCATGCGTCCTCTGATCAGCGCGACGATCGATAACGTCAATCGGTTCGGACCGACCGAGGCCCTGACCGGGCCCATCGTCCGCGGCGATACGGAAACCGTCGAGAAGCATCTCTCCGCGGTCCGGGAAGTCTCGACGGAGCTGGCGGATCTCTACCGACACCTCGGCCGCCGCGCGCTCTCGATCGCCATGCTCAAGGGCTCCCTCGAGGAGAGCGCGGCCGGGCGATTGCACGAACTGCTCGGCCGGAATGTCGGACAGTAACCCCGGCGCGGCGCTGCCGGAAGCATCGGATAGACCGAAGCATTCCTCAAGCACGTAGGAGACAACCATGGCGGGACAAACCCTGGATGGCGAGGCACTCGCCGACAAGATCAAGGCCGGTCTGCAGGAAGAGGTCGAAGCACTCAAGAAGGCGGGTGCGCCGGCGCACCTGGTGGCCGTGCAGGTGGGCGATCCGCCCGCGTCGCGGATCTACGTGAATCAGCAGCGCAAGTCGTGTGAGGCCATCGGCCTGGTCTACGACCTGAACCAACTCGACGAGAACTGCTCCGAGCAGGACGTCCTCGACGAGATCAAGCGGTTGAACGAGGACGACAGCGTTACCGGCATCATCCTCCAGATGCCCTTGGGCCCGGATATGGACCCCCGCAAGGTCCAGGTCACCATCGACGCGGACAAGGACGTCGAGGGCATGCACCCGACGAATATGGGTCGGCTCTTCTACGGCGGCGGAACCATCGTGCCCTGCACGCCCGCCGGCGCGGTCGAGCTGCTCAAGAGCACGGGCGTGAATCTTGCCGGCAAGGAGACGGTCGTCGTCGGGCACAGCGAGATCGTCGGCAAGCCGATCGCCGCGATCCTGCTCCAGTCGCTCACCGAATCGCCCACCGTCACCGTCTGCCACATCGCAACCAAAGACCTGGCCGCCCACACCCGCCAGGCCGAGATCCTCTTCGTCGCCACGGGCAAGGCCCAGGCGGTCTGGCAGCGCTACAACCGCGCGAAGAAGGCGGGCGAGAATCCGCCCATCCCGGACCTGTCGCCCATCATCAAGGCCGACATGATCCGCGACGGGGCGATCGTGATCGATGTGGCCATCAACCGGCTCCCGAAGGCCCTCGACGACGACGGCAACCCCATTAAGAACGAGAAGGGCAAGAACGCAATGGTCACCGTGGGCGACGTCGACTTCGAGGCCGCCAAGGAGAAGTGCAGCTATATCACGCCCGTGCCCGGCGGGTGCGGACCGATGACGGTGGCGATGCTCCTCAAGAACACCGTGGAGGCCGCCAAGGCGATGGCCGGCATGTGACGCCTTGCCCCCTTGACGGATCCTCGCAAATGTGAGGACCGCTCGGGGCAAACAAGTCAATAGGTCGAGACGTCGACCAATCGACATGTCGGCATGAAGACCGTTACACGTTGCCGGATTCCCCTACGGGACGCCCGGGGTTTGGAATTTGAAGCCAAACTATGGAGTGGAGGGGTTCGCCGACGAATGGCGTCGTTGTCCATTCAGAGCCGGCCTGTCCTCAGGCCGGTCGAACCTCCTGATCGAAGTGGGATGGCCGGGGTGGAGCACGTCCCCGCGCGATACGGTTTCGAAGTCGTGACCTGGTCTGCCTATGTGGCAGGGCTGCGCCTCGTTGCGTGGCCATCTGTGCGTTGGTAGAGAGAACGTATGAGCGGCGACGCCTCGCTCGAGATCGACGTCGGCGGCCTGCATTGGCGCAACCCGTTTCTCGTCGGCTCCGGACCGACGGCGAAGCGCGTCGATCAACTCGTGCAGGCGGAGCGTTGCGGGTGGGGGGGCGCTTCGATCAAGCTCGTCATCGACCCGCCGCCGTACATCAACCGCGAGCCCCGCTATCGCTGGTCCAAACGGGAGCGGATGCACTTCTTCACGGCCGAGAAGCGGCTGACGATCGACGAGGGGCTCCGACTCATCGACGACGGCCGCAAGGCCGCCCCGAATCTGCTGCTACTGGCCAATATCACCTACGCCGGCGAGGCCGGCCTCGACGGATGGGTCGACATGGCCCGCAAGTTCGAGGCGGCCGGCGCCCACGCCATCGAGCTGAACTTTTGCTGTCCGAACATGAGCTACAATCTCGACGTCACCGCCGGG
Organism: uncultured Planctomycetales bacterium; assembly: GCA_964550865.1. Taxonomy (GTDB): domain Bacteria; phylum Planctomycetota; class Phycisphaerae; order UBA1845; family JAFGLZ01; genus JAFGLZ01. Next base: position 480 of record CAZKCX010000485.1, on the reverse strand, counting down.
CAGGACGCCAACCGTCCGAGCAGCGGCGCGTCGCTCGGGCAACACCCGAAGGTCGTGGCCGACATCACACGCGTCGTTGTGGAAGGTGTGGGCGTTCCCGTCTTTTGCAAGCTCACGCCCGAGGGGGGCAACGTCGCACAGGTTGCGGCCGCGGCCATCGGCGCGGGCGCGGCCGCCGTCGGGGGAACGGCCAATCGTCTCGGCATCGTCGACTTCGACATCGCCCGGCCCGAAGAATCCGTCATCCGGCTGCAAGACCGCCACTCGCTCGTGTGCCTCTCGGGGCCGTGGATCAAGCCGCTGGGCATGCGCGACGTCTACGAGATCCGAACGACCTGCGGCGCGGATCCCGCGGTCGTCGCCTACGGGGGGATCGCCAGTCACGAAGACGCGATCCGATACGCCATGCTCGGCGCCGACCTCATCGGCGTGTGCACCCAGACGATGGTCGCCGGCTTCGGCTTCCTCGATCGCTGGCTC
>CAZKCX010000484.1:0-5854 GCA_964550865.1 uncultured Planctomycetales bacterium | reverse complement strand
AAAGCCATGACCCGCAAGGAGCTAGTAACCGGAGTTAGCTAGAGACTCAGTTGCGCCGTTTGCCCCGCGAAGCCCTTGCGAGGGATTCTCCCGCAACGCAGCGCGGCGTCTTGCACCCTTTCCGCCGCTGGGCGATCATGAGGCCGGGCCGTCCGCCGACCGGGGACACCGGATGGAAGACTTCGATCTGATCGAGACCCCCGAGAACGTCGAGCTCCAGCGACGGCTGGCCGGCCTCGGTTCGCGCTTCACCGCGGGGGTCCTCGACACGGTCTACATGTCGCTCATCTACCTCGCGTTGTTCCTGACCGCGGTGCTCGCCGGCGGGTTCGACCTGCTCACCGACCTCGAGGAGAACGGGCCCGACGGCTGGGCCATCGCGGCGCTCGCGCTCGTCGCCTTCGCCGTCTACTGGTTCTACTTTGCCTTCTTCGAGATGGTGATGAACGGCCAGAGCCCCGGCAAGCGGTCGGTTCAGATCCGCGTCGTGAAGGACGGCGGTGGGGCGATCACGTTCATGGACGTCGCGATCCGGAACCTCTTGCGGGCCGTCGATTGCCTTGCCTTCTACGGTGTGGGTGGCGCGTGCATGTTCGCCACGCGGAAGATGCAGCGTCTCGGCGACCTGGCCGCCGGAACGATCGTCGTCTCCGAGCAGCTCCACGATTACCGCGCCCGCACCGACAAGCGAGGCAGGACCGAATGGCACGAGGAGATGCAGCCTGAGGTCTTCCGCGACAGCGGCCTGAGCGCGGCCGAATACCGCATGCTGGCCAACTACTGGTCGAGGCGCGCGGAGCTCTCGATCGAGGCGAGGAAGGAGTTGGTGCCTCGTCTCGTGCTGCCCATCCTGCGGCGAATGGGACGAACGGTCCCCGACGAATCGCCCGCGGCGTTGGAGAGGATCGTGGGGGACTGGTTGGAGAAGACCGACTCGGCCAGGCCGGTTGCACCCTCGCATCATGCCGACGAAGCGGAGCAGACCTCATGACCCCGGCGAGATTCCTCGAGACGCGCGGTCCCGTCTGGGATCGAGCCGAGCAGCTCCTGCAGAAGGCCGGTCGTGGTCGTCTCTCTCGACTGCAGGACGCCGAGGTGCAGGAGCTGGCCCGCCTGTATCCCGCCGTGGCGGTCGACACGGCCCGCGCGAAGGTGTTGGACCTCGATCCCGACACCCAACGACGGATCAACCAGCTGGCCATCGCCGCACACGGCCTGCTCTACCGTCGCCGGCGCACGCGGGTCTTGCCTGTGGTGTGGCGCTTCTTCCGCGCGGACTATCCGCGACTCCTCCGAAGCCGATGGGCGTACCTCGTCTTGGCCACGGCGGTCATGCTGGCGGCCTCGGTGGGGGCCTTCGCCTCCGTTCAGCTTCGGCCGGGAACCGCATACGTCCTCGTGCCCGGCACGCTCGACATGCCCGACGACGAGATCGGCGTCACGGAGCGGGATATCAGCGAACGCTTCCGTCAGATGCCCAACGCCCCGATGGCGGCGGGGATCATGACGAACAACATCTCGGTGGCCTTCACCGCGTTCGCCTTCGGGATTGCCGCCGGACTGGGAACCTGCCTCATCCTGCTCTACAACGGCATGATGCTCGGCGGCATCGCCGGCCACTTTGCACACCATCAGCTTGCCTACGAGTTCTGCGCGTTCATCGTACCGCACGGCGTGCTGGAGATCCTCGCTATCCTGATCGCGGCCGCCGCGGGGCTCCGGCTCGGCCTCTCGCTGGCGATCCCGGGCCCCATGACGCGCAGCGCCTCGCTCCGCCAGGGCGCGCGAGACGCGGTCTTGATGGTCCTGGGGACCGCGCCCATGTTCGCCGTCGCGGGCGTCGTCGAGGGCTTCGTGACGCCGAGCCACCTTGCCGGCGGCTGGAAGATCGTCATCGGTCTGGTGTTGGGTGCGATCGCGATCGCCTACATCGTGTTGGCGGGCAGGAGCCGAACCGCCGGCGAGCCGACCGTTCAACCGCGGTATCTTCGTTGACGCACCGAGTCGAACCGCGGGTCTCCGGGACGCGTCCAGACGGCCGTCGCACCCTTTTGTACCGCGGTCAGAGCCGGCGCGTGGACTTGATCAGGAGATAGCGGTTGATCAGCTCCGCCGTCAGCGCGTCGGGTTCCACGTCGAGCACGCCGACGCCGAAGCCCCGCATGGCGGACAGGGCGGCGTGACGATTCGCCAGGACCTCGAGGGCCGCGGCCTTGCTGTAGGGATCAACGCAGGATGCAAGCGGCTGCTCGGCCACGGCCCGAACCTCCGGATTGGCCAGGGTGACGGCCAGGGGCAATTGCCGCCGCGCGAAACGGGCCAGGTAGCCGATCATGTCGGCGTTGGCGTCGCGATCGATCACATCGGTCATCAGGCAGATCAGCCCGCGCTTGCGGTGGCGAAGGCCCAGGAACCGGCAGGCCCCGGCATAGTCGCTTTCCATCAGCTGCGGCTCGAGCTCGTACAGGGCCCGCGCGACCCGTTCGATGCTCTGGATCCGCCGCACCGGCGGCAGGTAGCTCTCGATCCCGCGACCGAACGCGACCAGGCTGAACCAGTCGCCCTGCCGCAAGGACACATAAGCCAGCATGAGCGCGGCGTTGACCATGTAGTCCAGACGGCTGATGCCGCGGAACTCGCCCGCGGTGGCGCGACCCACATCCAAGGCCACCAGCACGCTCTGCTGCCGCTCCGGCTCGAAGTTCTTGACGACCAGGCGGGCGTGCTTGCCGGTGGCCTTCCAGTCGACGCGGGACAGGTCGTCGCCCTCCGCGTAGTGTCGCAGGCTCTCGAACTCCGATCCCAGTCCGATCTGCCGCATGCGGGCGACGCCCTGTTCGATCATCGCCCCCCGACGCAACTGCAGCTCATAGCGCCGCACGTTTACCAGATTCGGAAAGACGTGGATCTCGTGGGGTTGCGGCACCGCGAATTGACGCAAGAACAATCCCAACCGCGGCAAGACCCGTACGTCGATGTGCGAGAGCGAATGCCGTCCGCGCCTGCGGGCCCGCAATCGATACGTGATCTCCCCCTCGCTGCGCGGGGCGAGCGCCGTCGAGCATTGCGCCGGGTAGGCCTCGACGGTCTCGGGCAGGTTCTCGGCCAGGCGGACCTCCACCTCCCGCCGCGTCCGGTTCGAGATCCGAAAGGTGATCCGCGTCCGCTCCCCGATGGAGATGCGGTCGGGGGCGATGCGCTCGACGACGATGTGGCGGCGCCGCGGAAGGAGAAGGACATCAAGCAACGAATACGCCAGCAAGACCGCAAGGTACAGCACACCCACGGCCGTCAACGGACTCCAGAGCCCGCCGACCACGAACATCGGGGCCGCAGCGGCCAGCAAGAGGGTGAGGCGTGGCGTGGGAAGGATCGTCATCGGGGCACTTCGATTCCCAAGAGGAGTTCCTTGACGCAGTCGTCGGTCGTGCGCCCCTCGACCTCGATCTCGGGCAACAGAAGCATCCGATGCCGGAGCGTCGGTAGGGCCATCGCCTTGACGTCGTCCGGCGTCACGTAGTCTCGCCCGACGATCACGGCGCGGGCCTTCGCCGCCAGGAGCAGCATCACGCCGGCCCGTGGGCTTGCCCCGAGGGTCACCTGGGGCATGCGGCGAGTCGTCCGGATGATCTCGGTGACATAGCGGCGCACCTTCTCCTCGACACGGATTCCCCGGGCCACCGCGCGGAGCTCCACGAGCGAATCCACATCGAGCACCGTCTCCAATGCGATCGTACGCAGGTCCGCCGCGTCGAAGCCGGCCTCGTGCCGGTCGAGAATCGTCGTTTCGGATTCATCGGTGGGATAGTCGACGTTGATCTTGAGCATGAACCGATCGACCTGCGCCTCCGGGAGGGGATAGGTCCCCTCGAATTCGATCGGGTTCTGCGTCGCGAACACCGTGAACACCCGAGACACCGCGTGCGCCACGCCGTCCACGGTGGCCTGACGCTCCTGCATGGCCTCCAGCAGGGCGGATTGGGTCTTGGCCGGCGCGCGGTTGATCTCGTCGGCGAGGAGAATGTCCGTGAAGATCGGGCCCGGGCGGAAGAGGAACGCGCCGGTGGCCGTGTTGTAGACGTTCACGCCGATCACGTCGGAGGGCATCAAGTCCGGCGTGAACTGCACGCGACGAAACGCCCCGCCGACCACGAGCGAGAGGGCGCGGACCATGAGCGTCTTCGCGGTGCCGGGTACGCCCTCCACCAGGGCGTGACCGCCCGCCAGCAACGCGGTGACCATCTGCTCGAGGACCTCGTCCTGTCCGACGACGGCCTTCGACAGCTCTTCCATCAGTCGACGAGCCATTTCATTGGCTTCGGGAATGCGCATCGAACGTCTCCGTTTCCACCGCGGCGAGTCTTTCCAGCAGCTTGGAGAGCTGCCGGGCAGAGAGATCCGGCCTCCGGGTAGCTTCCTGGCACTGTCGCAATACGTCCTCGTACTCTTCCGGCGAGCGCCCCGACCGCCGGCTGAGCCGCCACGCCAGCTCGCGATCGCTTCCGCTGGGCGTCGTGCCGACCAGCTCGGCGGACCTCCGACGGAACCACTGCAGAATCTGCTCCAACACGATCCGCTCGGCCTTCGCAATGCGGTAGGTCTCGCCGACCGAGTGGACGTATTCCAACTTGGACCGCCGACGCGAGCGGACAATGCCGCGCCGTGTCCCAAACTTGCGCCCCTTGTACAGCAGCCAGAGCAGTCCGGCGGCCATGACGGCCAGGACCCCCCAACCCGGGCTGGTACGCAGTAGCAGGTAGCCCATGATCTGCCAGGCGCTCTCTCGTGCCCCGAACCCGAGGTGATACTCGTCGAAGCCGATCGGACCTCCGCCGGCGCGCCATCGCGCATAGGCGGCCAGGTGCGTCGCGAGAACGCTATTGCCCCCTCGCCCGATCTGTCCGTTGGCGAGGAAGGAGCTGTCCGCCACGGCGATGAGCCATCCCTGTCCAAAGGGACGGGCCGCAACGCGCGCGCCGTTGCGATCGGCGTACAGCACCTCGGGAGGCCTCCGGCTTTCGGTTTGCTTCCTTCGCAGATAGACGGACGCGGTGGAATCGAACTCCGTCTCGCCGATCACCTCGTCCCAGAGCCCCGTCACGGCCTGTTGGCCCGGAGGGGCCACCCACTCGGGTACGTCCTCGCCGAGGGCGTCCTGCGAGGGCGTATCTCCGGCATCCAACGTCGTTGCGGATGGCAACGTCGTGTCGGCGCTGTCCCGCGTGGGCAAGGCGTGCGCCGCCGCAGAGACCCGGGCCGCATCGTCCGCGTAGTACCAGAAGCGCATCGCCCCATCGCAACTCGTCGTGAAGACCAGCACACCGCCTCCCGACATCCAGGCGCTCAGCGCGAGGAGCTCGTCGTCGCGGAGCGGCATCCACGGATCGAGGACGAGCAGCACGCGCAGATCCTCCAGGTTTCCTGTCTCGAAGGCATACCGGGACCGACGTACGTCGAACCCCAAGCGCTCGAGCAGAACATAGTAGACCTTCGCCCCTTCGGCGTTCGTCGAGTGGGTCGTTCGCGCGACGGTCTCTCGTTCGCGCTTGCCGCGGAGCGGACCCCACACGACCAGCGCCAGAACGACGAGGAGACTCATCCCGCCGAGCACCGCCAGGATGACGAGGTCAGTCCTTTGGCTGCTGTTCGACATGACCACAGATCCGCTGGGCTGCCCGATTCAGGTCATGGTAGTCGGCGCGCTCACAGCGAGCACAACCGTAGATCATCGACTCGACCGAGAGAACCAATCGGCGGAACTCGCTCTGCACCGGCGCGGGAGCGGTGAGTTCGCCGACGTGTAACCGTTCAGCCCTCAGGCAGGTTGGGGAACCAAGGAAGGCATGGGGGCGCC
>CAZKCX010000483.1:0-5865 GCA_964550865.1 uncultured Planctomycetales bacterium | reverse complement strand
CTTGGCGTCCGGTCGGAGCCCCTTGATCTTGCCCTGATCCCGCACGGCGGCGTGCTTCTCGACGAGGCGATGCGCCAGGTGGATCGGCATGGGCATCAGCGCGCGGGTCTCCCGACACGCGAATCCATACATCATGCCCTGGTCGCCCGCCCCCTGCTCCTTCTTCTTCGACGCGGTCACGCCCTGGCTGATGTCGGGGGACTGCGCGTGGATGGCTCGCATCACGCCGCAGCTTTGAAAGTCGAACCGTGCCTCGGGATCGGTGTAGCCGATCTCTCGGATCATCTCGCGCGCGGTCTCCTCGGCCTTGTCGAGGACCATCACGGCCTTGGTGTTGTGGACCGTCACCTCGCCGGCCATCACGACCAAGCCGGTCGTCACGAGCGTTTCGAGGGCGACCCTCGCATCCCGATCGACGCCGAGCAGGCTGTCCAGGACGGCGTCGGAGATCTGGTCGGCGACCTTGTCCGGGTGGCCCATCGAGACCGATTCGGACGTATAGAGGTAGGTGTCGTTGTTTTTGCGTTGTGCTCGAGCCAAGGGTACTCCTCCTAATGCGCAGGCCATCGCGATGCTTTGGTCAGAATGAGAGCCGTCATGATAGGCTCAACCGCGACGGCGGGCAAGACCGCGACTCGCACCCCTAACGGCGTGACGGCGTTGTCCGCGGGGATGGTGGGTTCGCCTGCGACCCTCTGGTACACTCTGGGCCGCACGAGAGTCCCCCGATGCCCCTGGGCATCGGCGATCGGGGGCATCTGCCACCGCGCGGGCGGGGAGAGCTTCCGCCTTGGGTCCTCCTCGTTGGGATACGACCACGTCCGACCCGGGACGCGTAGATTCAGGAGACGCAACATGCTTACCCGAAAAGGCAATGTGGGAAGCCGGTGTGTACCGCTGCTTGCCTCGGCTCTGGCGCTTCTCGCTGCCGTGCCGCTCATGGCCGATGATTCGAAGCAGATCAAATCACAGTTCGTCGAACCACACCGTGACTACAGCACCGGACCGCTGTGGGTGTGGAACGATCGGCTCACCGAGCGGCAGATCGTTGAGACGCTCGAGGACATGGCCGGCGAGCGGGTCCGACAGGTCTGGGTCCATCCGCGCCCGGGGCTGATGACGCCGTACCTCTCCGAGGAATGGTTCCGGATGTGGAAGGTCGCTCTGCGCGAGGCGAAGCGGCTCGACATGAACGTCTGGATCTACGACGAGAACTCGTACCCTTCCGGCTTCGCGGGCGGATTGGTCCCGGAAGCCATGCCGGAATCGCGCGGCAAAGGACTCATCATGCGCGAGGTCAAAGGCGCGCCGAAGTGGAACCCGAAGATGGTGAGCGTCTATCGGCTGGTGGATCGAAGGATCGAGGACCTCAGCGCGAAGGTCCGGGCGGGCAAAACCCTGCCGAAGGGCCCGTACCTCGTGGCCGAGGTGCGACTGGCGGGAAGCTCGCCGTGGTTCGGCGGCAAGTACTACGTGGACCTGCTCATGCCTGGCGTGGTGGAGAGGTTCATCGAGATCACAATGGACGCCTATACGCGGGAGATCGGCGAGCACTTCGGCAAGCGCGTCCCCGGCGTGTTCACCGACGAGCCACACCTGCGACCGGCCGGCGGCGTGCACTGGTCCGATCACCTGCCGAAGCTGTTCCAAGAGCGCTGGGGTTACTCGCTCGTGGATCATCTGCCGTGCCTCTACCGCAAGGTCGGCGATTGGAAGCGGGTTCGCCATCATTACTACCGCCTGCTGCTCGAGCAGTTCATCGCGTGCTGGGCCAAGCCGATGCATGATTTCTGCGCGCGGAACGACCTCGAGTTCACCGGCCACTACTGGGAGCACGGGTGGCCGCAGACCGGCAGCGCGCCGGACAATATGGCCATGTACGCCTGGCATCAGCGCCCGGCGATCGACTGCCTGATGAACGAGTACCAGGAGCACACGCACGCGCAGTTCGGCAACGCCCGGGCGGTCCGGGAACTGGCGAGCGTCGCCAACCAGCTCGACCGCGACCGGACCCTCTGTGAGGCCTACGGAGCCGGCGGATGGGATTTGCGGTTCGAGGACATGAAGCGGATCGGCGATTGGCTCTACGTCCTCGGTGTGAACACCCTGAACGAGCACCTCTCCTACATCACGATTCGCGGGGCGCGGAAGCGCGACCATCCGCAGTCGTTCTCCTATCACACGCCGTGGTGGCACGCCTACGACACGATGGCGTCGTACTTCACGCGGCTCTCGCTGGCGCTCTCGGCCGGCAAGCAGATCCACGACATCCTGGTCATCGAGCCGACGGGCACGGCCTGGATCCACAACGCGCCGGGCGCCGAATCGGCCGAGCTAAAGGCCATCGGTGTCAGCTTTCAGGACCTGGTGCGGATCCTCGAGCGGGAGGAAGTCGAATACGACATCGGCTGCGAAGACATCATCGAGCGGCACGGCTCTCTGGAAGGCGCGACGCTGAGGGTCGGCGCGCGGCGGTACAAGACCGTCGTGATCCCGCGCCTGACCGAGACGCTCTACGGCAAGACGATGGACCTGCTGGAGGATCTCCTCAAGGCCGGCGGAACGGTGGTGTGCTGCGGCGATCCACCCGAACGCGTCGACGGCGAGCCCTCGCCCCGCGGAGCGAGGCTCGCTCAGCAGGAAGACTGGCAGAAGGTCGACGCCGCAGAGGTGCCCGCGAAGCTGCTCGCCCGGCCAAACGACGGCTTCGCGATCCAACGCGCCGAGAAGGATGGCGGCATCCTCTTTCACCACCGCCGCAAGGTCGACGACGGCGAGATCCTGTTCCTCGTCAACACCAGCATCGACGCGCCCTCGCGAGGACGGATCATCGCGCGGGCCAAAGGCGTCGAGCGGTGGGACCTGAAGACCGGCCAGGCCGAGCGGTATGCGTTCAAGCCCAAAGACGACGGCGTGGTCGCATCCTTCGACCTGCCGCCGTGCGGATCGCTTCTGCTCTTCCTGAGCAAGACGTCGCTCGAGCCCGCAACGGTCGTGGAGCCAAAGGTCAAGAAGATCGCATCATCGGGACCGCCGAAGATCACGCGACGGCAACCGAACGTGCTCGTCTTGGACTACGTCGACGTCCGCGTCGGCGACGAGACGAAGAAGAATACCTACTTCTATGAGGCCTCCCGCTGGACCTTCCGGAAACACGGGCTGCGGGGCAACCCGTGGGACAGCGCGGTGCAGTTCCGCGACGAGCTGATCAAGAAGACGTTTGTGTCCGACAGCGGGTTCGAGGCGACGTATCGATTCGCGATCGAAGGCGAGGTGCCCGCGAAGCTCTGGTTTGTCTTGGAACGGGCGGACCTCTACACGATCACGTGCAACGGCAAGAAGGTGATCCCGTCGGCGGGCCAGTGGTGGTTGGACAAGGCGTTCGGCAAGGTGGATCTCTCCGGCGCGGTGAAGTCCGGCGAGAACGCCGTCACGATCAAAGCGAATCCGCTCACGATCTATCACGAGCTCGAATCTGCCTACCTCGTGGGCGGGTTCGGACTGAAGGCCACGGACAAGGGTTTCGCCGTGGTGGCGGACACGCCGCTGAAGCTCGGGCCGTGGAACGAGCAGGCCATGCCCTTCTACGGTGACGCGGTGGCGTACACGCAGCGCTTCGACGTTGCCTCCAAGGCCGGACGATGGTTCGTGAAGTTGCCCAAGTGGTACGGCAGCGTGGCGGAGGTGTTCGTCAACGGAACGCTCGCGGGCCGCATCTTCCACAGGCCGTGGGAGTGCGACGTGACGACGCACGTCAAGCGCGGGGCCAACACGATCGAGGTCCGCGTGATCGGCACACTCAAGAACACGCTCGGGCCGCACCACGGCAAGCCGCCGCTCGGCAGGGCGTGGCCGGCGATGTTCCGCAAGGGTCCGAACCCCGGTCCGCCCCCGGGCAAGGCGTATCACACGGTCGGCTACGGGCTGTTCGCGCCGTGCGAGCTGGAGTGTCGCATGCCGTAGGCAGCGCGGTCCCAGCTTTCGGCAATTGACGGGAGCAAGGCATGCTGACGGGCTCGAGCTGACGCAGCTCAATGCCACAATCTGTCAAGGGAGCGCCGCATTCCGCGCTGCGCGTTGCTGAGAGTTTCCTCGCAACTCACAGTGGCTGGATAATGCAGCATGTCCGCACAGCCGCAGAAACGCCATGCCGTGCGGAGAGCACATCCCTCAGCCGGCTGGCGGCAGCTTAAGCTCGGCATCTTGTGCTAGCTGCAGGGCAAGGAGCTTCTGTTCCGATTTCTCCGTGGGCCAGCCACAGACCTCAGCATGCCTCGGTGGGGTGTCATCCGCCTGGATCTCCAGCTTCACCCGAAAGACGCTGGAGGCCTTCAGAGCACCGTAACCGTAGAGTGTTCGCTTCCGAGGGCCGGTCACGTGCTCTCTCCCGATCGCCCAGATGTCAGATTCATCCAGGTCGGAGACGTTGAAGACGGAAAGGCGGAGATTTGAGGGAGGCAAGAACGCCGCCGGCTTGACCGCACACCGTTGCTTGCTGAAGTGGCTCTTGCTCGTCAAGAAGCGCGCGATAGAGTCGGAAGCTTGAACGGACCGCTGGAGGAAGTGCCGACGACTACCGAGAAAGAAGCCTTCGCAGAAGCGCAGCAATCGTCTCAGGTAACTCATCGTCCAGAACCTCGGTGCCGTGAGCCCTGCTTCTTCCGAAGAGCCCCGCGTAGGTCAATTCGTCGTTCTCACCAACACTGACGGAGAGCGCCCGTGACCGTCCCCTATGCCATTCGATTGCGATTTCGCCATCAGGTTCCGCACTGATCTCTGGCGGCGGAATGCTGGCCGGAAGCAAACGGATGAAAACCCCTGCTTGATCCTTCGTCGCACTCGTTACACATCGCGCCTCGTAACCATCCCAGTTGTCCGTCGAACACTCGGCATGTACGTCGTCGAGAACCGACAAGGCCTTGCGCCTCGGATCGCCGAGAGCCTCGGTCTCCAAGACTCTCTCGCTGGCTTCCTCGACTTGTTTCCGTAGCGCCTTCGCTTCCTGGCTCACGCCATGGTCAGGGGAAGTCAAGAGAAAACCCATGAAGCCTCGGGGGGCATCGATTGCGGTCATTCGAACAACTCCACGGCCTTTTCCGTCAAGCTACCGAAAAAGATGTCGTTCTTCAAGTTACGAAGGTCGCCAAGCGTCGACCAGATGTCCTCATCCTGTGGGCCGAACTCCCTCTTTTTGTACGCGTCGATGTCGAGCATGATCGTGAGCGATCGCCCGTGTATATCTTCCTCCAAGCCCTGAATGACATTGGCCGCGAGCCCACTCGTCCCCTTCCGAATCACTACCTTCGTTAGCAGACTTGCGACTCGGCCCGAACAGCCCTGCGGAATAGGTAAGGGCGTCGTGATGTACTCCCCTATCTGGTCAACTTGTGCTGGGATCGGGAGTTGATTGATGTACCGCACTGCGACCCGCGTCACCGAATGCGGCAATGCGATCTCACAGTAGAGAGCCCACAGATCGCGTGCTTCCTCGGCAACCTCTTCCCAGGATGTATACGGTTTGAGTCTGTTGAACGTGAAGCCGTCGATCCGGAACTGCGCCAGATCTCGCCCGTCCTCGGATTCAAAACGGAGCCCTTGGAGTCCACGGTCCTCCACCCGGTGATGACGGGACTCCGGTCTTACCTCCACCCGTTGTGTGTAGAGCGTCCGCTTCTTGACCTCGGGATAGCGATCGGCAAGCCTCTCCCGAAGGACCTCGAAGCTCTCCGGGTCGAAGCCACTGGGAAGCTCTGCCCTGAAGTCGATGAGGGCCTCGGTAATGGGGGCATTCTTGAGATGCTTCACGGTTGCCATCGAGATCCCGTCATTCCGTGGCTCGAGTCAAGGGCGGCAGAGATGAACGGC
>CAZKCX010000482.1:0-5867 GCA_964550865.1 uncultured Planctomycetales bacterium | reverse complement strand
GAACTATACCATTGTGCCGCCGTGAAGATCGTTTATGTTAGTTCTACGCGGCTCCCAAGCCAGGGGGTGTTGAGCCCTTGCCCTCTCGCCGCTGATCACTACAATCTCTGTCGACATCTGTTCGCAGAAGACAGGAGCACGCCCGTGCAAGGAACGAACGTAAGACTCGAGGGCCTGCCCGACTCGGCGCGAGGTCCAGCGCAGGAGCTCGGCGAGCTGCTCATCAAGCTCGCCGGCGACAACCTTCGCTGCCTGACGATCTTCGGAAGGGTCTTGTCCAAGGACTACACCCCGGACGGCACGCTGATCCGAAGCGTCGTGGTCCTCCGTGGGATGGATCTGCTCTTGCTCGATCAGTTGCGTCGCAGCGGCATGCGTTTGGGACGACGCCACCTCCAGGCCCCGCTCGTGATGACGCCGGCCTACATCAACGAGAGCCTCGACACCTTTCCCCTCGAGCTGCTCGACATCCAGCAGCGGCACGTGACGATCGTCGGCGACGATCTCTTCGCGGACCTCCAGTTCGACCCGAAAGACATGCGGTTGCAGGCGGAGCGCGAGCTAAAGTCATCGCTCATCAACCTCCGTCAGGGGCTTCTCGCCTCGGCCGGCAAGGACAAGCTCCTTGCGCCGTTGTGTCGCGACGCCTTGAGCCAACTCCTTCGTGTCTTGCGGGGCGTGTTGTGGATCCAGAAGACCTCGTGTCCGGCCTCGGATGGGGAGGTCCTCGCCGAATCGGAGAAGGTCACGGGGGTGAAGGTGCCGGGCCTGCAGGAGGTCTTCGACGGCTCGGGGCGTAGCGACTTCGTCTCCTTCCAGCGGTTCTACCGCGATGTGGAACGGTTGAGTGACTATGTCAACCATGTTGAGATCTAGATTCGTTTCCGGCATCGCCGTCCTCGTGCTGTCCGCGGCGATCGGCCCGTACGCCCTCGCGGCGCAGTCCGCGGTGCCTCCGCCTCCCAAGGCGTATGTGGAAGACCTGGCCGACATCCTCGATAGCGGCACGGAGAAGAAGTTGCTCGGCTATCTCCAGGAGCTTGAGCAGAAGACCGGAGCGCAGTTCATCGTCTTGGCGGTTCCCTCCACGGACGGGGAGCCCATCGAACGGTTTGCCCTCCGCCTGGCCCATGGGTGGAAGCTCGGCCAGAAGGGCAAGGATAACGGCCTGCTGCTCGTGATCGCCGTGCGGGACCGCAAGTACCGCTTCGAGACGGGCTATGGCTTGGAGGGTCCGCTGCCGGATTCGTACCTGGGCACGATCGGTCGACAGTACTTCCAGCCGAACTTCCGTCGCGGCAACTACTCCAAAGGCGTGCACGACGGCGTGGCCGCCGTCCTCGGCAAGATCGCTCAGCACTACAACGTCAAGCTCAGCGGCGTCCCGAAGGTCCGTCCGTCCCAACGGTCGCGGGGTCTCGGCACGGCGGGGAAGGTGGGCTTCTGCGGGATGTCCCCCGTGCTGTTGGTCTTCGTGGTCATCATCCTCTTGACCCGCGTGACCCGCTACTGGCTGGGATGGTGGGGACTGCCGATCTTCTTCGGCGGGCACCATGGATACGGTTCCCACCGGTCCGGCGGATGGGGCGGGGGAGGAGGCGGTTTCGGCAGCTTTGGAGGTGGCGGGGGTGGAGGCTTCGGCGGCGGAGGCGCGAGTGGTAGCTGGTAAGGTCTGTCCCAATTGCGGAAGCGAAGTCCCCAGGGCCGCGCAGTTCTGCGGCAGCTGTGGAGCACCCATTATGGCCCCGAGTTCAGGCGTGCAACGAAGCGGTTGGCCCACATGGTTGACGGTCGTCCTCGTGCTCTTCTTGCTCCTCGTGGGGTGCACGGGCTTCGGCGGGTGTATGCTCGTCGGCGGCTACAACCGTGCCGTCCGGCTCAGCGAGGCCGTCGACCAGTCGTGGTCCGAGGTCGAGAACCAGCTCCAGCGGCGGAACGACCTCATCCCCAATCTGGTGAATACCGTCAAGGGGATCACGAAGCACGAGGAGACGGTCTTCAGCCGGGTCATGGAGGCCCGCACCAAGTACTTCCAGGCCGGTAGTCGCGCGGAGAAGATTTCCGCCGCCAACGGCATCTCCTCTGCGCTCTCGCGACTCCTCATGTTGCGAGAGGCCTATCCGAACCTCAAGGCCAACGAGAATTTCCTGAAGCTCCAGGACACCCTCGAAGGCACGGAAAACCGCATCGCCGTCGCCCGAAAGCGCTACAATGAGGCCGTCCAACGGGCCAATACCTATCGGCGTGAGTTTTTCGGACGCTTCTTCGCCAATTGGGTGGGTCTGGAGGAGGCCGAGTATTTCAAGGCCGCCGAGGAGGCCAAGGCCGTCCCCGAGGTCGACTTCGGCACCACGACCCCCACAACGACGAAGGGCAGCCGCTGAGCCCGACGACGCGGCGCCGCGTGGCTCCCTTGGGCATCCGATCCGCTCTCCCAGGCCATAGCACGGTGCGTGAAGCCGGCAGGACCCGTCCGCCAGGATGATCGAACGCCGCTTGGCTGTTCTTTCATGACGCATCTTACGCATGGTGGGTCGCCGAATCCCTTGGGCCCCAATCGCCCGCGGATTATCCCCTCCTCCACAATCTTGCCGACCCACAATTCGAGCCGTCCGTACTTCAAGCCGATATAGGGAGTAAGACCACCGCGGTCGCCACGCGTTCGGTCTATGAGTGGGTCGGGCGTGGCCGAGAAGACCGCCGTGGACGGTGGCCGCCGACCCCATTCGGTGGAGTTGACGGCATCCCCGAGCACGCCAAGGCGTTCCCGGGCGTGGCGAGCGAATCGCCGAGAGACAATTCACCAGCATCAGAGGGGGCAGAGCACTGGCCAGGTCCTATCACGAAGGGCCTCAGCGGATCCGCCGGCAAGCCGATTCGCTGACACCAGGCACCGGTGTGCATGATGACCGCATCGACCTCTACGATTCCCGAGCTCAACCCCGCCTTGCTCCCACAGAACGTCGCCACCATCCTCATGGCCGGCGGCACGCAGCGCGTGGATCTCGATTGGCACGGGCGCCCCAAGCAAATCGCCAATGAAAAGCTCGACGCGCTCGACGACCACCTCCTTCTTGAGGTGGACTCCCTGGCCGACGAGCCCATGGCGGCGGCCGTTCGTTCATTGCTCTACCTCTGGAGCGGCTGGCCGGCGGAAGCACTGACCTTCGCCCAGGCTGCGCCGGAGAAGGAAAGGCTGTACATCCGCGGCCTCCGCGAGCGGCAGCACGGCAACTTCGAGGCAGCCAAGGAATGCTTCCGACAGCTGGGTGTCCATCCGGCGATGGAGGCGCTCGTGGGCGGGACCATCACGACCATCGGGTCGTCGAAGGACGTGTTGCTCAATCGATTCCGACAGCTTCTGGAGTTCGGTGGCGAGTGGGAACCGTATTTCTTCGTCGATATCTTCGAGCAGACGCTGTCCGCCAAGGTTGAGGGCGACTCCCGGCGGATCGTCTGCCGCATTCAATGCCTTGAGTTCGAGCTCCTCTTCCGTCATTGCTACGAAAAGGCGACCGGCAGGCCCATCCCCGAGCGCCTCAAGGAAGAGACGGCGGCTTCCCAGGAGGATACGCGTCGCCGTCTGCGACGCCTCCGCGAGAAGCGAACGCGCGACCGGGCGCCCGCCTCCTCTTCCTCCTCCGATCGTTCCGCGCCGACGAAGGAGACCCCCACGCAGGAGAAGCCGCAGGAAAAGTCGAGCGCACTTCGAATTGCCTGCCCCAAGTGCAATCATGTGAACGCATACGCCGAAACGGCCCGCGGCAAGAACGGTCGGTGTGGCAAGTGCGGTGCGGTCTTCCTCATCCCCGCCAAAGGGGCCGAGAAGCCAAACGCGGCGGCCGAGACCTCGACGGTGAGTATCGCCTGTCCGAAGTGCCGACAGATCGCGCGTCGACCGGAAGCCGATCGCGGCAAGAAGTGTCGTTGTGCGAAATGCGGAACCGTCTTCGTCGTTCCCAAGAAATAGCTCCGTCCCGGACGTCCCTGCCTCGCACAGCGATCCCTTCGATGAAATCCCTTTCTTCGCGTTCGTCGATCGTCACGCCGATTCGACGTGAATTCGATTGATCTCATAGTCCAGTCGGATGATCTCGTGCCTGACGCGGGACCGATCGCCACCGCACCCACCAATAGCGGCGCCACCCGGGTGCGTGACAGCCCGGGCAAGAGAAACGGCCACGTGGAGACATTGCACCATCGTGCCACTGCTCTGTGAGCACGGCTCGCGACGACGAACGCTGCCTTCTCCCGGGCTGCGAAAGACCCGGTTCAAGCGGGTGTTGACACTCGTGACAGAAACCGCGAAGAATACGCTAACGAATGGGCGCCTTGCGCGTCGTAGAGCGGGGGATGACCTGTTTCTGGAGCTCCACAATGTCTCTGGGCCTTTCCGCCGGGTCTCGACATCCACACCCGACCGCCCAGTTCCGAGAGCGCACGGCCAGGATGCGCAGACGGCTACTTCCTGCCTCTGCCTTCACCTTGATCGAGCTCCTCGTTGTCGTCGCGGTCGTCTCGCTCTTGATGGCCATCCTGCTCCCGTCACTCGCCCGGGCTCGCGAGATGGCCAAGGAGGTCCGCTGCCGAGCCTTCATCCGGCAGCTCGGCACCGGCATGACCATGTATCTGAACGAGTATGACACCTTTCCGGTTCACCAATGGCGCATCTCGGACGAGCACCGCGTCCGCTGGTTCAATGCCATGGCGGACCTCTTGGCCGGGTTCGACGTCTCGTCCTGTCCGTCCGTGCCGGATTGGGAGGTCGGACGGAACAACTCTTACGGCTACAACTACAAGTACCTCGGCAGCGGCCGCGACAACGCCATCAGCCCGACGGCCCCGTTCGAGAACTACCCCGTCAAGGAGGTCCCCTGCCCCGGCAGGACAATTGCCTTCGCCGGTTGCGACGGTACGGGCTGGAAGAAGCCACACGTCAACGGCGTGAAGGACGTCGATATGTTCGGCAACCACGGCTACACGCTCGACCCGACGTACCTCCCGGAATACTGCGTCGAGACCTACAGCGGCGGGACGCTGGAGCCGTACGCATGGCACAACTACCGCACCTACATCAGCGATCGTCACTTCGGCGGATCGAGCTGCTGCTTCGCCGACGGGCACGTCGATCGCATCCTGCCCAAGGACGTGTATATCGACAATCGCTTTTGGAACGGGTACGGCTTTGAGGACCCCAACGTCGATCCCCATATTGAGGAACGATACGGCGACGGGGAATTCCGCTACGCCGATCTCATCGAAGGGGAAGCGACGGCGGGATAGTAGACCGCCGGCGCCCCCCCTTTCCTGCTACGCATTCATCGCAAGGTTCAACTGCCGGATCAGCGCCTCAGCCGAGTAGGGCTTGTGCACGAAGCCCGAGAGGCGCCTTCCCTCGAAATGCTTCTTGACCTCCAGCTCGCTGTAGCCGCTGGACATGAGAATCCGGGCGTCGGGATCGATACGGCGGATCGCCTCGAACGTCTCCTCTCCGCTCATCCCGGGCATCGTGTAATCCAGCAAGACCACGTCGATCTCGCCGGCGTGCCGCCGATAGACCTCGACCGCATCTTCCCCATTGCCGGCGGTCAGGACGCGGTAGCCCGCCTTGCGGACCGCCCGTGCCGCCACGTTTGTGACCGTCACCTCGTCGTCGACGACGAGAATAGTCCGCGCCTGGGAGGTGACAGCCACATCGTCGCGTCGACCCTCGTCCGGTTCGAAGGGAGCCTTCCCCGTGCTCGGGAAGAGCACCGTGAAGGTCGTGCCCTCCCCCGCCGTGCTCTCGACGCGGATCGCGCCCTTGTGTCCGCGTAACACTTCAGCCGCCTGCAATGGACGGTCGTGAAAAAGCAGGAAAAAATGCG
>CAZKCX010000481.1:0-5873 GCA_964550865.1 uncultured Planctomycetales bacterium | reverse complement strand
ATCTCTGTCAGGGTGTCCTCTTCGCGCATCTCTACTGATCCGCACGCCGGTTGACCTGGACGGCGAAGCGTTTCTCTCCGCTCGCCACGAACTCGATTGGATGTTCGACCAAGATCGGCTCCGCGTACGGCTGCACGGGTCGAATCTCCGCATCGCCGAGGATCTGCTTTCGGAACGACGGCAGATCGGGCATCTCCGTCTTGCCCAGCGCGACGCCGCCTCGCTTGACCTGCAGGCGCATGTACAGGCGATCGTTCCTCACCTGGGCGACCTCGCGGAGGGCGTCGGCAAGCTCCGCCAGCGACTCCGAGCGGAACCGGTGCGGCTTCTCGGATCGCAGGGCCGTCAGGTGCGAGCGGGACGATCCGACGATCAGCTCGTACTTGCCGTTCTCGAGGTCGCTCGGGAGCGTCAGCGTGTATTGCCGGCGGAACGGCTCGGCCCGGTAGGCCCGCCACCAGACGTCGACTTCCACGGTCTCGCCGGGCTTGTATTCCGACCGAGACAGATCGGCCCGCTCCAACCGGCAGATCGATGCCTCGGGCTCGATCGCAACGCGGATGTCCACGCTTCGCACCCGCGCCTGGCCGAAGTCGTTGTCGAGGAGGATGCTCATCGGGTCGACGAGGTCGTTCTGCATGTCGTACAGCCAGCGCATGCTCGACAGATTGCTCGCGGTGAACGCACCGAGCTTCTCGTACTCCACGCGGATCGTGTAGCGAAGCGTGTGCTCGAGCGGGAGATCCCGGTTCGCCAGAACGCCCATGCCCAGGCCGGTGCCGAGGATGAAGGGCGTCATGCGGCGGTGGTACGTTGCCTGGTATTCGTAGACGCGTCGTCCGGCGGGGTCGGTGATGTTCAGGCGCGTCGGGATCATCTTCGGGGCGTCGCCCGAGATGCCCCACACGCCGGTCTCTTCATCGCCCCGCAGCGTCCCGATGACCTTGCCCGTGGAGGCCAGCTTGAAGCTCGCCGTCAGGAGGGATATCGGCGTGTGGACGACGCCGGTGGCCATCGGCAGCTCGACCGGACCCTCGGCCATCATGGCGTGGCCGAAGCCGAGGACCTGATCGCCGACCACCTCGGTCACCGTGCCCACGCCCGCCATGTCGAGGTCACCCAGCAAGAACGGGACGACCAGACTCCCGCCCGGCTCGAACTGCGCGGGGGCATCTTCGGCGGCCGCGCCGCCTCCACCCGCCTGGAGGGGGAAGAGGTTCGCCTGACCGCACCAACCCCGGACGTACTCCATCACGCGGGGGTTCGTTGTGCCGACAAGCAAAGGCGTCGAGAGAGGTCTGAGATCGGAGGACCGCGCGGAACGAACTGGATGGTCCCGGAACATCGGCTCGTTCGAGGCGGCCGGAAAGCCCATCATCACGTATCGGCTTTCCGCGTTTGGATCGAGCGGACCGGGCAGCGCCTTGGGACCACCGGAGTGACCCTCCTGCACGCCCAATCGTTTGCCGCGCATCGTGGCGGGCTTTCGCGTGGCTTCTTCCGCCGCGGCCTTTCCTGCGAAGCCCCGGACGGACAGCATCTGCTCGATGGGCTGAACGCCGCCCACGGGGTCCTTGTTCCAACTCCAACCGTAGGCGATGGCCCCGATCATCTTGAGCTTGTCGCCGTCCTCCGGATCCTTCAAGTAGATGGGCGAGCCGCTCATCCCGCGGATAATTCCGCTGTGCTCGAGGTTCGCGCCGCTCAGGCGCACCAGGATCACGTCTTGCTTCGGGCCCCAATTGTGGATGACGTCGACCACGGTGGCCTGAAACTCGATTCGCTGCGAACCCTCCAATACGGTGCGCCCGATCCCCGTCATCCCGCGCTGGATCTGTTCGACGCCCATGTACCGGGATCGGTCGAGGCGGGTCGACCCCTCCCCGGACTGCCGCTCCGCGGCGGCAACCGTGCCCCGGCCGGGGCACATCGCACAGGCGATCGCCATCAAGATAATTGAAGCGGCATTCCGCATACGCGAATCCTCGGTGACGCAAAGATTCATCATCGTACTCGGCGGGGCCGAAGCCATCAAGCCCGCCCTACCGCCATTGCGAAATCCCGACACGCTCTTTCCTACGGCGGGCGGCCTTCGCGGGGCGCTTGCACGAACGGCCTCCTCCTCGGTAGCCTCAAGTGTTCTACGGCGGACCGCGCGGAGGAAGCCCGATGCTGCGGAGATGGGAAGCAGGTTTCTGGGTTGCGGTGGTCATCGGACTGGGTGGCCTGGGGAACGGGTGGCCGATCGGCGGCGGCGCTGCCGCATGGGCGGCCCCAAGGCACGGAGCCGCCACGCAGCCACGCGCCGATGTTGTCTGGCAGATCGGCACGTTCGACGACGACTACCGCGAGCTGGGCAAGACGCACGACTACCACGAGTACCTCAAGCACTATCCCAGGTCGGTCGTCTTCGTCGTCGGGCGGAGCACTGCCCGGGAGGATTGGCCCTTCATCCACCCCGGACCGGCCGACCGATTCGCCAAGCGTAAGGCGCACGCGTTCACGGTCCGGTTTGACCTCGATGCGCCGCCGTCGGATCGGTATCTCCTTCGCGTCGACCTGGTCGCCACGCATTACCGTCTGCCGCCCACACTGACGCTTTGTGTCAACGACGCCGAGGGGAAGTTCGCCACGCCCAAGGGCCCGGGTGATGCTTCGCTCAAGGACCCGTCCAAGGGACGCGAGCACGTGATCGACGTGCCGTTCTCGGGCACGCTGCTCCGGCGAGGGACCAACCGCATCGTCATTCTGAACGATTCCGGTTCGCATGTCCTGTATGACGCCCTCGCTCTGTATTCGGATCGCGCCGCTACGACGCGTGCGAGCCGCCTGATCGCCGAGCCGACGCCGATGTACGTCGAGACCGACGCGGGCCTGGCACGCCTCGCGCGCGTGCGCATTCTCGGGCCCGCCGGCCAACGCGGCGGGAAGCTCTCCATCCGCGCCGCCGATCGAGAGATCACGCAAGCCGTCGAGCCTGTTCCCCTGGGCGATGCGAGCATCGAAGCCCGCTTTCCGCTGGTGGATGAGGCCGCGAAGGCAACGCTCGAGCTGCGAAGTGGGGACGAGCGGGTCACCGCCGACATGGTCGTTCGGCCCGCGAAGAAGTGGCGGCTCTTCATCACGCCGACGGTCCATACGGACATCGGGTACACCCATCATCAGTCCGAGGTGGCCCTCCGCCAGAACAAGAACACCGAGCAGGCGATCCGAATCTGTCAGGAGGTTTCCGAGTACCGCTTCAAGCTGGAGTGCACGTGGTCGGCCCTTCAATACGAACGCCACCGTGGACCGCAAGCCATGGCGACATTGATGTCCCTCGTCCGTCAAGGACGCATCGGCGTCGAGGCCGATTACGCCAACATGCTTACCGGCCTGTGCTCGCCGGAGGAGCTGATCCGGATGCTCTATCCCGCGGCCGACCTGATGCGGCGGTTCGGGATTCCCTTCGAGAGCGTCACGCAGAACGACACACCCTCACAGGTATGGTCTTTGCCGTCGGTGCTCCACCATGCCGGCGTCAAGTACCTGACGATCGGCGTGAACAACAACGAGACGCGCGCGCCGATCCTCCGGAAGGGCCTGGACAAGCGCTCGCCGTTCTGGTGGGAGGGGCCCGACGGAAGCCGCACGCTCACCTGGCTGACGAAAGGCTACGTGGCCGCGTACTACACGGGCCTGATTCGCAGCCTCGCGGAAGCCGAGAAGAAGCTGCCCGTCTGGCTGAAACCGTGGCAAGAGCGGGACGACTATCCCTACGATGCGATCCTGCTGCACGGGGCCTACAGCGACAACTGGCAGATCGACGGGAAGCTGGCCGAGACCGTATCCGCCTGGAACGCGAAGTATGCCTATCCGAAGCTGATCCTCTCGAGCTCGGGGGAGTTTTTCGACTACGTCCTCGGAAGCCACGCGGACAAGATCCCGACCGTCCGGGGGTGCGGCGGCTGCTACTGGGAAGACGGCGCGGCCAGCTCGGCCCGCGCCACGGCCGTGAACCGGAACAACCATCAGCGGATCGTGACGGCCGAGGCCCTATGGGCGCTGCTCCGCTCCGTCGATCTCGCGGAAGAATACCCTCGAGAGCGAATCGCCAAGACGTGGAAGAACATCCTGCTCTTCGACGAGCACACGTGGGGCGCGCGACGGTGGGGGCTGGACCCCGAACACCACACCGTCAAGGAGCAATGGGAGACCAAGCGTGGTTTCGCGTTGGATGCGCAGGCGACGAGCCGCGCGCTCCTCGACGAAGGCATGGAACGGCTCGCACGCTCCGTCTCCGGCGACGGCAAGGGCGTGGTGGTCTTCAACCCGACGAGTTGGACCCGAAGCGATGTCGTTCGCGTGACCGTACCGAGAGGCACGGGGCTGGTCGGGCCATACGGGCGGCCCGTCGCGGTCCAGGAGCTCTCGATCGAAGAGGACGGCGTGGTCGTCTGCTTCGTGGCGCGCGATGTGCCGGCCATCGGCTATCGTCGCTATGACGTCGTCCACGCCGAGCCCGTCGGACCCCGTATGCGGCCAACATCGGCAGTCCCTCAGTACGTGGAAAACCGTTTCTATCGCGTCGCGCTCGACGACCGCTCCGGCGGCATCGTGAGCCTCGTCGACAAGCAGACGGGACGGGAGCTGATCGACAAGGACAGTCCGTATGCCTTCGGCGAGGTCATCTATGCCGAGGGCGGTGCAAAGACCACCGCCATCGCCTGGCGCAAGGGCTATCCGCCGGCGGAGTTCGAGCTCTCCACGCCGTCGGCGGCCACATGGCAGATCGTCCAGGACGGACCGGTCTTGCGGTCGGTTCGCTCGCGAACGCGGGCCAAGATGCTGCCGCAAATCGGCATCGAGGTCACGCTCTACGAGGACGTCAAGCGGATCGATCTGACCGCGCACCTGGACAAGGTCCGCCGCTACGAGATGGAGGCCGTGTACATCGCCTTTCCCCTGGCGGCGAAAGAGCCGGAGTTTCGGCTCGAGACGGGTGGCGCATGGGTCCGACCCGAGGAGGACATGCTGCCCGGGGCCTGCCTCGACTGGTTCTGTACGCAGTACGGCGTGCTCCTGGACACCGGCGACGGCCGCAGCGTGAATCTCGCACCGCTCGACACGCCGCTCATACAGCTCTGCGCGATCAACACGGGCAAGTGGCTCCAGGAGCTACCAATCACGAACGGCACGGTCTTCGCCTACGTGATGAACAACTACTGGCTCACGAACTACCGGCCGGGGCAAGGCGGCAAGCACGTCTTCCGGTTCTCGCTGACCTCGGGGGAGAAGCTCACCACCGCCGACGCCACGCGCCACGGGTGGGGCGCGGCGCGGCCGATCGTCGCGCGGCCCTGCAAGGACGGGTTCCCCATCGCGACGCTGCAGGATCAAGGCATGTTCTGTCGCATCGAGCCGCCGAACGTGGTCATGACGGCCCTCAAGCGCGCCGAGGACGGCGAGGGGCTGATCATTCGCGTGCTCGAGGTGGGGGGACGACGATCACGGGTGCGGATCGCGTGCGATCTTCTGCCGAGACCTTCGGAGGCGTGGCGGTGCGACGGCGTGGAGCGCAAGGTCGAGCCGCTGCCCGTCGACGGCGGCGCGGTACGGGTGTCCATCGCGCCACACGGTCTCGAGACGATTCGACTGCTTCCGTAGCGAAGACCCGCCTACGTCTCCGACGCGATCGCGCGACCTTCGTGATACTCCTCCGTTCGGCGATCGCACCAGTGGCTTCGGAGGATCGCCGCGGCGGACTCGGGCGCCTTCGGCAGGAGCCGGTCCCGGTCGCTCCAGAGGTCGAAGCGGTCGAGGCTCTCGAGCGCGTCCCGGATGTCGAAGTCAATCTTCGCGCGAAACTTCTCCTGGATGTAGCCCTCGATCAT
>CAZKCX010000480.1:0-5878 GCA_964550865.1 uncultured Planctomycetales bacterium | reverse complement strand
CCGAGGGCGGCTGGGCCACAACGACCGCAAGCCCCGCAACTTGTCAGGGATTCCTGCAAGCCGCTCAGCGCAGGAGCTCGCCGGCGGCGTTGCGGTGCGCGCCCTTCTTGCGTTGCAGGTAGGTGTATCCCGTCAGGCCTTGCTCGTAGCGGCGAATGAGATACGCGGATTCCTCGAGGCTGATCCGTCCGGTGCGGACCGCCCGTTCCGCGACGCGCCGCAGCCGTTCGACGAGATCGCCGGACTTATACTGCACGAAGCCCAGCACCTCGGCGATCGTATCGCCCTTGATCACGTGCTCGATCTGGTAGCGGCCGTCCTCGCCGATGCTGACGTGCACCGCATTGGTGTCGCCGAACAGGTTGTGCATGTCGCCGAGGATCTCCTGATACGCTCCGGTGAGGAACATTCCGATGTAGTAGTCCTCGCCCTGCGGCGGGTGGAGCTCCAGCACGTCCTTGACGTCGCGCAGGTCGATGAACCGGTCGACCTTGCCGTCGGAGTCGCACGTGATGTCGGCGATCGTGCCCCGACGCGTCGGCTCTTCGCCGAGCCGATGGATCGGCGCGACCGGGAAGAGCTGCCCGACCGCCCAGAAGTCGGGGACGGACTGGAACGTCGAGAAGTTGCAGAAGTAGGTATCGCTGAGCGCCCGCTCGAGCGGCTGTAGTTCCTCCGGCACCCACGCGAGGTTCCGCACGATCTTCAAGATTCGCCGGCAGCAGTTCCAGAACAGCGTCTCGACCTGACTCCGCCCGACGAGGGACAGGTAGCCGAGCTTGAAGAGCGTCATGGCCTCCTCACGGTAGTGCATCGCGTCGTGGAAGGCCTCCTGGATGTTCTTGCGCGTGATGTGCTGGTAGCACTCGTGCAGGTTGTAGAGCACGTCGGGTGCGTCTTCGGGCAACGATTCCGGCACGCGGCCCGCGGCCAGCTCGGTCGTACCGAGGACATTGAAGATCAGGGCGGAATGATGGGCCACCAGGGCGCGGCCCGACTCGCTGATGATCGTGGGATGCGGCACGCCCGCCGCGTCGCAGGCGTCCATGACGTGGGCGACGATGTCGTTGGCGTATTCCTGCATCGTATAGTTCGTGCTGCTGGGGAAGTTCGTCTGGGAGCCGTCATAGTCGACCGCCAAGCCGCCGCCGACGTCGATGTACTCCAGGTCCGCGCCGGACTTGCTCAACTCGACGAAGATGCGGCAGGCCTCTTCCAGGCCATCCCGGATCGCGCGGATGTTCGTGATCTGGCTGCCGAGGTGGAAGTGCACGAGCTTGAGGCCGTCGAGGGCCTCACAGGCCTGGAGGTACTCCACCGCCCGCACCAGCTCGGGGATCGTCAGGCCGAACTTGCTACGATCGCCGCCTGAGCCCTCCCAACGACCCGCGCCGCGACTGGAGAGCCTCACGCGCAGGCCCAGCGTCGGGCGGACGTCGAGCCGTTGGGCGGCCGCGACAATCGCCTCCAACTCGCTGAACTTCTCGACGACGGGGATAATCAGCTGGCCCAGCTTGCCCGCGAGCAGGACCATCTCGATGAACTCGTCGTCCTTGTAGCCGTTGCAGATGATCGGCGCGTCCCGCCGATCCTGCAGGGCGAGGACGGCGAGCAGCTCCGGCTTGCTGCCTGCCTCGAGACCGAAGCCGAAGGACTTGCCGTAGTAGATGATCTCTTCGATGACGTGCCGCTGCTGGTTCACCTTGACGGGATAGGCGCCGAGGTAGCTTCCCGCGTAGCCGTACTCCTCAATGGCGCGATGAAACGCGCCGTGGAGCCTGGTGATGCGGTCCTTGAGGATGTCGCTGAATCTCAGCAGGACGGGCAACTCGATTCCGCGTCGGACGAGCTCGTCGACCAATTCCTTCAGGTCGATCCGCGCCCCCTCCGGTCCGCTGGGCCGGACCTCGATATTGCCCCTCTCGTTGACGCCGAAGTAGCCTACGCCCCAGCGGTCGATGCCGTACAGCTCGACCGCGTCCTCCACCCGCCAGTTTCGGATTGGGGTCTCTTCCTTCTCGCGAATGTTCTCTCGGGATCTTCCCATGGTGCTATTCCCTGCAAGTCTTTGGAATTTCGTGAAGTTACCAACATTGTCGACGCTTGTCACGACAGAACTTCACACGAAGTGCGAGCACGGCGATCCGGAAAGATATCACAAGATCCGACCGGGCATCGCCGGTGGGGATCGCCCACGCGCGTTACCGCGAAAATGCCTGCCGTCTCGAGGTCGGATGGCGCTGGAAGCCGCTCGTCTTGCCGCCGTGGGCGGAAGGTGACTACGTCGGTGGGTGCCAAGGCGTCTCTTGATTCGGGACGCCGCGGTCGTACCCTAACCGGGGTTCTTCCGTGGTGCGAGGTCCCGATCCCTGCGAGGTGAGTCCATGACGACCGTGCTCCTGTTGTGTCTGGCCTGCGTGCTGGCGGGCGAATCCCCCCATCCCACGACCGTTCCCGCATCGAACGCCGACGAGCCCGGCGTCACACCGGGCAAACGTCCCTACGAGCTGGATTGGGCAAACCGACACAAGCCGAATCATCCGCAGCTCGTCGATTTCGAGGACCTGATCGGCTGGCGGGTCCGTGGCTTCGACGGCGCCGAGGCCAAGCTTTACCGGTCGAAGGAGCAGATGCTGTTCGGCGAGTACACGGCCAAGGCGGTCTACCGCGGGGGCACGGCCCGGAGCCGTTTCGTCATGGAGCCGTCGGAGCCGATCGTCATCCCGAACGAGTTCACGGGCGTGAACCTATGGGTCCGGGGCAACAACTGGGGTTGGATCAACCCGCCGCGGACCGCGCGGACGAGCGTGCGCGTGCTCGTGCGCGACGCCAAGGACGAGGAGTATCGCATCCCTCTCGGCGTGAACAACTTCGACTACTGGTTCCTGATGCACTGCACGCTCGTCAGCCCCGACGGCCGCGAGCGGAACTATGAGCGAACGAGCAGCAAATTCGACGAGGTCATCGACACCCCCGCGCGGTTCATCGGCATCGAGGTCGCCGGGTGCTCGAACGAACGCCCCGCCAAGCTCTTCTTCGACGCCCTGAGCTTCTACGAGATCGCGTATAAGCCGCTGACATTCGAGCCGCAGCCCGAGACGCTCGCCTGGCCGACCACGCCGGACACGATCCTGCCGACGTGCAAGAACGAGGTGCGCAACGAGGTGCAGGTCGAGGGGAAGCGCTACACCTTCACTGCCCGGAGTGGCGGAGAGACGATCCGATACGTGTACGCACCCGCGACCGGAGATTTGTCCGACCTGATCGTGCACGCGGGCGGGCAGCGCTTCGTGCCTTGCGCGAAGGGCGGGCTCGTCTTCGAGCTCGAGGGCAAGGAGGTCCGGCCCGGGGACCCGGGCGTCCATAGGAAGCTGCTGAATCACAAGCAAGAGCGGGAGCGGATCGTCGCGGACTGGGAAATCCGCCTCGGCGAGCACGCCGCGCGCTACCGCTATGCATTTCGCGTGAAGGGCAAGTCGCTCGTGGTCGACGTCTCGGCCGACGGTGGAAAGGCGACGCGCTTCGACATCGGCCTGGCGAGGGGATTGCACGAGCCGAAGGCCGTCTACATCCCCTTCCTGACCTGCGGCAACGAATGGCCCAAGGTTGTCTGCTCGATGAAGGACGACAAGCCCGTCTTTCTGCTCGCGCTGCTGGACTACTACAACTCGGAGGCGTCGGCGCTGTTCGGCACTCCGCGCCTGCAAGATAAGCACGCGGTCGGCTACAACGGCGGCGCGGTCTACCGGCGCAAGACCGACGGCGAGCGGAACGACCTCCGCGAGCGAGTGTTCATCAACGTCTCGCGCGACGTCCACGAGGTCCTGCCGAACATCCCGAACCCGAAATGCGACACGGGCGAGATCGCGCGGGAATTCACGTGGCGGAACATCGCCGCCCCGCAACGGGAGATGCTCGCCAGGTACAAGGCCTACGGGATCGACAAGTTCATCGCGTGCCATCACGAGATCGGTTGGCGCGACGCGGGCGAGAGCTTCACGATGCGGCTCCGCGCCGCCCCACGGATCGGCGACGAGAAGCTCGCCGAGTACAGCGAATGGCTTCGCGGACTCGGCTATCGCTTCGGGACGTACACGAACTACGTCGACTTCGCGCCGGTGAACGCCAATTGGGACGAAGACGCCGTCTGCCTGAACCCCGACGGGACGTGGCAGACCGCCTGGCCGCGATGCTATGCCTTAAAGCCCCTCCGCGCGGTCGAGAAGGAGGCCTACTACGCCCCGCGCATCCACGAGAAGTTCGGCACGAACGCGCAGTACTGCGACGTGCACACGTGCTACGTCCCTTGGGGCCGCACCGACTACGACGCGCGGACGCCCGGCGCGGGCAAGTTCAAGACGCAGTTCAACGCGTTCGCGCGGTTGCTGCTCAACGAGAGCAAGGCCCACCACGGGCCGGTGTTCAGCGAGGGGTCGTACCACTGGTTCTACGCGGGCATCGTCGACGGGAACTACGGACAGATCGTCCCGCACGGCCGCGGCTGGCAGATCGAGCCGATCGTCGACTTCGACCTGCTCAAGATGCACCCGCTGATGACGGACTTCGGCATGGGCATGCCGAGCATGTACTACGGCCGACACGGCGCGTGGACCGAGGACCGCTCACATCACTCCCGCTGGTTCGATCAGTTCCACACGAGCACGATCGCGTTCGGCCACATCGGCTACCTCGCCAGCGAGTGGGGGTTTGCCGGCACGCTCAAGAGCTACTACCTCATCCAGGCCCTCCAGAAGCGCTACACGATGGTCCCGGTCGAGCAGATTCGCTACTTCGACGGCGAGCGTCTTGTGGACACGTCGACGGCGCTGATCACCGACGCGTACAAGCGGCGCCAGATCTACGCGCGATACGCCAGCGGCCTGGAGACCTGGTGCAACCTCAGCCCGGAGCACTACTGGAGCGTCCGTGTGGACGAGCGCGACTACGTCATCCCGCCGTTCGGGTTTGTCGCGCACCGCAAGGACGACATCCTGGCCTATTCGGCCATTGTCGACGGCCGGCGCCACGAGCTGGTCGTCTGCGACGAGGTTCTCTATCTCGACTCGCGCGGGCAGGTCGTGCGTACGCCGTGGATCACGACCAAGGGCGCGGTGGCGGTCAAGCGGGGCGGAAAGGTCACCTTCAGACTTCCGGCCAACCCCAGGGGAGGCAGAGTGGGATCGCACGAAGGACAGCGATGCTGGATCATCCCCGCGACCACGTGCGAGGAGGTCACGCTGTCGGCGCGGTGGCTGACCGGCGACGAAAAGGCGAGCGAGCCCCACGCATCTCCGCCCGCCAATGCCTCCGCGCACGACAAGGAGGGCAATCGCATTGGCCCAGCAACGATCCGACAAGGGGTCGAGGATATCACGGTCATGCCGACAAAGGGCGCGATAAGGTACAGCTTGGATGTCTCGGGTCCCCAACATGTGACGTATTGGTTCGACGTGAAACCTCCAATGTGCCAGCAGATTGTCGGCACGTCAGAGCGGGTCGAGGTCGTCGCAGGTACACATATGCACTCGGGCTTGTTCAGGGGTCACCAGGCGCACGCTGACCGTGTTCCCGACGACGGCACGCCCGTTCGAATGCGCCAAGCAAGAAAGGAAGCAGGCTACCACCTCGTGGGATTCTACGACCTGGCGTTGCCCACCGATGCCATACCCAACGCGCGGCACTGGTATCGCTTTCGCCTCACTGGGCCGAAGGGCTCAACGCTGTGCGAACGTTGGCTGGACGTCACGGCCGTCCCGGCGTTCGCGTTGGCGATCGAACCGATCGCGCGCCCTCATACGCCCGGCCGGGCGATGCCATTGAGGCTCCAGGTCAAGTCGCATCTTCCGTCGAAGCTCGATGCCAAGGTCTCACTCGATAT
>CAZKCX010000479.1:3852-5879 GCA_964550865.1 uncultured Planctomycetales bacterium | reverse complement strand
CCGCCAGGGTCACTTCCGTAGCAACGGGGTAGATGTTTCGATTGGGGTCCCCGGGAAGGGGATCCAAGTCTGTTCGTCCCAATAGGCCGTTGCGCTCGCTCAAGCTCAGGGCGCGGTACGTGGGTTCGATCGCCGCCGAGGGGTCCCCGTAGATGTTGAAGACCGTCCAGTTCATCCACATGGCCGAACTGCTCGGATAGAGATCCTGCTTCAGATCGTGGAGTGCCTGGCCACAGGTCATCTTGTCCGCAATGACCCGACGGGCGTACTCGTAGCTCATGCCGGAATTGCTCGGCGATCCGGAGAAGCTGGTCTGGCCCACGTAATACCAGGAGACGCGCGTCGCTCCGATGGTTGCGATGCCTCCGGAAGCCAAGACCACCGTAGAAAGGTTTACTCCTTCCGGCCTGGAGTTATGGCAGGAGACCTGAAAGGTCATGGCCGGGACGTTCGGGTCGAGGTAGGTGGCCCCGATGGAATCCATCACGTCACTGGCACTGCTCGAGGAGCCGTGCGTCCACCAGATGGTCAGCCCGGGATCGGTCGCGAGCCACGCATTCAGGACGTTGCCCTTGTTGCACGGGATGGTCTCGGCGGGCGGCGTCAGTCCGTATTCTCCGTCGTAGATGCGATGGTACCCCCATCCGGCGGGCACGACGAAATCGTCCTTGATCTCCTCTCCGAGGTGGTAACCGGGGGTGCTGTCATCGCTGGGCTCCATGGGCAGGAGGATCTGCTTGCGCCATGCGCCTTCGGCCAGCGTTCGTCGTTCGTAGTCCATCGTGCGGGCGAGGATCTCGTCGATCTCTTCCGTGTATCCGTAGTGCGGGATTCTCCCGACGATCACCTCGTAGTAGCGATCGATGCCGCCGGTGCCCCAATCGCCGTAGCGCTCGCCGTAGTTGCCGTCGCCGTCCAGATCCCAGTTTCCGGTCAGGTCGGCGTAGTAGTAGTCGGAAGGCGCCTCCCGGTAGGTATCGTTGTCGTACCGGGGCCAGAGCATCTTCATCGGGACGGAGCTCGTACTCGGATGCGGCGAACCGATGAAGAGGACGTACTCAATGTTCTCCGATTGGTAGTTCGCCTGGAGCCAGCTCCGGATGTTTTCGGCGGCCGTGTCCCCCGTGCCGCCGCCGAAGTCCCCCTCGCCGATCACGTGGACGCGGAATCCGCATGCCTGCTTGTGCTGCACGAACGTGTCTAGCTGGGTGAGAGACGCCCGCAGGGCGTCCGGGATGATGATCAGGTAGGTCGGCCGGGCGTCCTGGTCGCCGGGCACTTCCCCGCCGCCCTCGGATTGCATTCGGGGAGAAGCATAGCTTGCGGCCATCGCCTCGAAGTTTGCGGCGAGGCGGCGGACCCGCGCCGTGGCGATCGCGTCAACGGACGACACCCCACCGGCCGGTGCCTCGGGCTCGGCGCGATCGAAGGAGACGACGAGTCGCGCCGACGTCAGGACGCGGGCCGTGCGGAGGACGGGATTGACTTGCACCAACGGAATCCCAATGCGGGCCAATTGATAGCCGCGTAGACTCCCCGTCCCCCATACGTCGGCTTCGCTTTCGGGCCAGAAGGCATCTCGACCGTAGATCTCGGTATCCCGGCCGTCCACGATCGTCTTGTCGTCGGGCCAAAGAAGGACGCGGCGGCCGTCATCCCACGTCACTTCCGGGGGCGTCGGCGCTACATCGATGTTCTGGAGAACAGAAGCGTAGGTGGCATTCGCCAATCGGGGACGCAGGCTGTCCAGGGCCACATCCGCCGGCAAGAGCACGTCCGTCTCGAGCCAGGGGATGGCGGGTTCGCCCGAGAGGTTCGGACGGCAGGCGGGCTCACAGCGAAAATGCGTATTGCCCGCATCATCGGTTGCGGTCGTGATATCCGGAATCGCAAGGTCGATGCCGAGTTCGTCGGCGGTTGCGGCGGATACACAAACGCCGATTAACGTCGCGCATACCCCTAGGCGCACGATGCGCGTATCCATTGGGGCTCTCCTCCCTCGGACAGGCCGGTCTTGATGAACGCCT
>CAZKCX010000479.1:0-3842 GCA_964550865.1 uncultured Planctomycetales bacterium | reverse complement strand
CCAGGCCCGGGGGTGTCCGTACCCAGCCGAAGCCGTTTGTATGATTCTACAGGAACGTCCTCGGCTATTCATCCGAAAAGATGGTCGTGAGTGAGATTACGTTCGCCGCGTCAGGGCGAGCAGAGCTTTGCCTGCCCGACGAGATCGGAGACCCGCGTCATCCCGCGGTGAGCCAGGTAGCCCCGTATCCCGTCGAGGATCGGCAGGGGGGCCGCGGGGTCGCCAAACAGGGCCGTACCGACGGCGACCGCACTGGCGCCGGCCAGGAAGAACTCGACGGCGTCACGCCAGTGGCATACCCCACCCATCCCGATGATGGGAATGCCGGCCTCGCTGCAGACCGTCCGGTAGACCCTGCTGACCAGATGGATCGCGAGCGGCTTGATGGCCGGTCCGCTCATCCCGCCCGTGTTGTGGGCGAGCTTCGGCCGCCAGGTCTCAATGTCGATGGCCATTCCGACGAAGGTGTTGACCATGCTGAGGACGTCGGCCCCTGCCTCGACGGCCGCCCGGGCGGTGGCCGTGATGTCGGTGACGTTCGGGCTGAGCTTGACGATGAGAAGGCTCTGCCTGATCTCGCCGCGAACGGCGCGCACGAGGTCGCCGAGCGCGACGGGGTCGGTGCCGAAGACCATTCCATCCGACACGTTGGGACAGCTGACGTTCAGCTCGAGACCGGCGATAGCGTCCAGCGGGTCCAGCCGCCGGCAGACCTTGACGTAGTCCTCGATGGAGTGTCCGGCCACGTTCACGAACACCGGCACACCGATCCGTGGCAGGACCGGCACCTTTTCGGCCACGAATCGCTCGAGCCCGACGTTTGCCAGGCCAATGGCGTTGAGCATCCCCGCGCTGGTCTCGACGATGCGGGGGGGCGGATTGCCCATCCGGGGCTCGACCGTGACGCTCTTGGTCGTGAACGCCCCGAGCCGGGTGAGATCGACGAATTCGGCCAGCTCGAGCCCATAGCCACACGTCCCCGATGCCGTCAGGACCGGATTGGCGAGCCGCAGGCTCGCCAAGTCCACGTGGAGATCGATTTCGGTTTGGGGAGCCTGTTGCGCCATCGCACTGTCAGATTCGGGACTCCAGGAAGCAGTGTCAAGCGAAGCGCGCCGGGGCTTGTCCCGGGCGGTTCGCCGCGAACGCCGCCATCCCCGCGTCGTGTCGTTTCCTCGTTTCGTACACGCGAAGCATCAGGCCGATGGTGGCCCACATGCCCACGGCCCCTTCGCGCGGGTAGAACGTCTGGCTGCTCATCCCGGCGACGAGCAAGGCCCCGACCAACGCCAACGCCATCCCCCCCACGGCGACGTAGATCGGGCTTCGAGAATCGCGAAAGAGTGACATCGCATGGTGCATCACAAGGCCGTAGAAAGACAAGATTACGAGCAAGGCCAGGGCCCCGTTATCCAGAAGCCATTCCAAGTAGGCGTTGTGGGGATGTCCAAAGAGCTCCTCCGTCTCCCGCTTCAGCTCCTTTTGCACGCCGCTCGTGATGATCCCCAAGCGCCCGTAGCCGCTGACGGGCGCCTTGGAGATGGCCTCGATGACTTCCGGCCAGAGGATGTTGCGATCGGCGGTCAACTCCTCCTCGTCCGTGACCTCTCGCCCGCTCACATCCTTCTCGCCGAAGCCGGTCAAGACGCGGTCGACGACACCGGGGAATGTCGCCAAGACGATGACGGCGACCACGGGCACCAGCAACAGGTACCGTCGCCACCGGAGGAGACAGAGCCCCAGACCGAGCACCGCCCACGTGACGTAGCCCATCCGCCCGGCCGTGAGGAGTTGGGCATAGAAGATGAGCAGCGCGCCGAGGGCGATGAGGACCTGGTACTTCCGCCTCCGCACGAGCACGGTGCACGATAGAGTGGCCCAGGATGCCCCCGCCAACAACATGGACATGTTGACCCGATGGTAGCCGATCTCATTGAGAATGATCTTTCGGCTTCGGGCCTCCAACCGATCGCCCTCCATGGCCGCACGGAACGGCATCCATCGGATAACCTGCACGCCCAAGACGGCGTACACGGTAAGGATCGAGACAATCGCGAGGATCACCCGCGAACGCCCACGGCAGCCGTCATAGAGAAGGAGTCCGGGGATCACCCACTTGACGGTGTTGATCAGGTACTCGCTGACCACTTCCGCCACAGGCGCATGATGGATCATGTCGAGGTGAAGCGTGAGGCGCACGAAGGCGACGACAAAGATCCCCACATAGAGGACAAGCAGGACGGCGACGCCGCGCGGGAGGTCCCACACCAGGCCCTCCCGCATCCGACCGATCACCCATCCGAGAAGCACGTTGGCACACAGCACGTTCCATGGGTTCAGTCCCTGGATATCCAGGATGCTCCGGGGCACGTCAGGATGCTCCAGGACCCCCATGAGCATGATCAGCCCGCACAGCGACTTGAACCAGTCGCGGTACGCGTAGATCGACAGGACCGTCACGACGAGATAGAGGGCGTACACTCGCATGATGCTAGCCGTCCGCGGCAAGAAGAGGACCGGCTCCCTGCTCGCATTCGGCTTCCTTGCGCATGGGGGGCGACAACGTCACTCGCGACGGGCCGCGTCAACCAAGGCCTGCTCAAAACAAGGCAGGACGGCATCCACCGCATGGTTCTCCGCATAGTAGCGTCTGGCCTGCTCGGATGCGCCCCTCCACGTCGACTCGTCCCCAAAGAGGCCGAGTACTGCGCGGACGAGGTCTGGTACGTCCCCCGCCGTTGCCCCCAGGCCGCGCGAGGAAATCAGGTTGTCCGGGTCGACGGTCGAGACCACCGGCAGGCCGTGGCTCCATGCCTCCAGAAACGTGTTGGGGAACCCTTCAAAGTCCGAGGTGCAGCACAGGCAGCTTGCCCGGCGGTAGAGCGCGGGCAGCGCGTCATGGGCGATCGGACCATGCACGGTGACGTTGGGTGCGGCCTCCGCGCGTTGTAAGACCTCCGTGGCGTACTCGCTTCCGTCGCCCGGTCCGACGAGATCGAACTCGAGATCGGGACAGCCCGCGGCCATCTCGAGCAACCGGTCGGGTCGCTTGATTCGCAGGACACGGCCGACCCAAAGCACCCGGCCCTTGCCGTCGTGGGGCGGCGCCGCGCGCACGAACTCAGCGTCCTTCGGGCCCGGACACGGCATGGGGACCACGACGGCGTCCACGCCGAAGCCCTCGCGGAGCATCCGCTGCTGCTTGTTCGTCTGCGTGATTACACGATCGGCATGACGCAGGCCGTATCGGTAGAGGACCCGCTCTCTCCGGTACCGCATTTCCGGGAGATTCGGGTCGCAGTCCGGGTCGCTCGCCACGGAGTAGACGAAGCCGCGGCCCCTTCGTCGACACCAGAGCGCGACCTGACCCGTCACGTATTCGCCGCAGTTCTGGTAGTAGACATCGGCGTCGGCGCGGGCGAGCGCGCGGTTCAGACTCGTCCAACGCGGATGAAGAAATCGCAATCCGGGCAGGCCGGCATCTTGCCGACAGACGGCCAGGAGGCGGACGCCATCGATCTCCGTGCCGTCGGCTTGGCCCTCGTCCCAGGTCACAAAGCTCACCGCATGCCCCCGGGAGGCCAGCCATAGGGCCGTGAGGCTCGTTTGGTACTCCACCCCGCCGATGTGCCCGGACCGTCCGCCCACCATGGCGCCGTAGCCGTTGTGCGAGACGAGGCAAATCCGGGTTGGAGTCGGGGTCTTGTCCATGGCTGACGTCCCGCAGGTCCTCGCCCAAAGCCCGGGTCGGGCGCGGGCTCGGCGTCAGGCGCCTTCCGGGCCGTTCCGTTGCTTAACCCATCCTAGTGCTCTGTCGCTCGTCAGCTGATGCGTGGGCGGCC
>CAZKCX010000478.1:0-5881 GCA_964550865.1 uncultured Planctomycetales bacterium | reverse complement strand
CCGTCCCGCCCCCGCCGTGCACGAGGACCATGGCGGGGATTTTCCCTTTCACGTTCTGCGGCATGCCGACGTACGCGAAGACCCGCGTCGGTCGGCCGTTGTACGGCTCGCCCGCGTAGTAGAGCGATCGAACCAGCCCCTCCTTGCTCGCCCATTCGGACTTCGGCGCCTTGAACAGCTCGTTCAGGTCCCACGGGCCGACGTTGCGCTCGGCACTCTGCGCGGTCACCGGCAGCAGCATGAGTATGACGAACGAGGCTGCACGACCTAAGCTACCCGCAAGAATGTTCGGACACTTGGCGAAGCTTGGGTGGCCCACCTCTTGTGGGTGGCCCACCTCTTCAGAGGTGGGGGAGACGAATTCAAACCGAGATTCGGATTTCTGACGGCTGACGCCGTGGTCCACCCAAAGAGGGGTTCCTTCTGACGTACTGTTCAATCTTCCATGAAAGCAGTTCGGCGATTCTCTCATTCCGCGATACCTTTCCCCATGACCCAGGCCTCTGAGAGTGCGGTTCACTACTCCGACCAACCCCAGGTGATATAAGATCCTTGCTCACCCAGCAAACGTACGTCCCGCAGACTACCGGTCGGCTCTCCGGAGAACGTGAAGATCATCTCGTCGCCCGTCGCGGATAGGCACCGGTAGGCACCGTCGTCCGGCATGCACTTGTTGAAGATAAACGTATCGATCCGGGCGTTGTCGATGACTTCATACGCCTTCACGCCGCTGAGCGACAACACGGACTCAACCTTGGGAAACGCGAGCCGGGTGAACACGAGACACGTCCGCCGGCGCTCGATGAGATTCGGGTCTTCCAGGAACTCGCGCGCGAAGGTTACGGTCCATGTGCCCGCCGCCTGGTCATAGCGCACTTCCGAGAGGCAACACTCGGCGTCATGAAGGTGGTCGCATATCGCCACGAATGACGCTTCGTCATGGATGTCGATGCTCAGGAAATGATCGTTCATCAGCAAGGCCCCTACGGCCCCGTTGCAGGCGGATCGACTACGGCGCAAACATCTCACGCAGCACGTCAAGCACCCGCTCGGCGGTTCTGCTTGGGAGTCGGCCAAGACGTTTGACCAGGCGCGACGTATCAACCGCACGGATTTGATCGAGGACGACTTGGCCCTGCTTGCCTTGGAATCGGCACTGCACGCGGGTCGGATAGGGACGGCCCTTTGCGGTCATCGGCGCGATGAGGACGGTTCGGATGTTCTGATTCATCTCGTCGGGCGAGACAACGAGGCAAGCCCGCGTCTTCTTGATTTCGCGGCCCACGGTGGGATCCAGGTTGACCAGGTACACCTCGAACCGGTTCACGACCATTGCCAATCATCTTCCTCCCAGCGAGTGGGGACGTGCCGCTCGCCATCCAACAGGGCATCGTCATCGGCCTCGGTCATCTTCCGAAAGGCTTCCGCCCAGCCTTCACGCGGTCGCTTGGCGTTGCTAATGACCAGGCAACCCTCCACGACCTCAATATCCACCTCGCCTCCCAGGCCGGTCTCATCGAGCAACGGCTTGGGAATACGGATCCCCTGCGAGTTTCCGATCTTCACGACGCGCGTCTTCATGGCGGCACCTCTGATGTAATTACATTGTAGTCACAAGAGCCGCCTTGTCAATTCCCAGAGTCTTGTGCAGCCGTATCGCTAGCGCCGCTTCCCCGACCACTGGTTCTTCTTGCCGAAATACTCGTACGTGGCGAACACCTCGCCCTTGCCGAACGCCCGGGGGTCCTCCATCGCCTTCATCCAGCTGTCGAGTTCGGCCCGCAGCTTGGCCTTCGCCTCGGCATGCTCGGGTGCGGCCGCGACGTTCTGGAGCTGATCCGGATCGCTCGCCACGTCGTACAGCTCCTCGGCCGGTCGCTTCTCGAACGCAAGGCGGAACTGGTTGCGGATTCGCTTCTCGTCCTTGTGCTCGATCATGTGGAACTTCGTCGGCGAGCCGTCGCAATCCGGGTAACCGGGCGGCGGTCCCGCGGGCCAACGATCCGGCGCGAAGTTGCTTACGTAGAGATACCGATCCGTCCGCACCGCGCGAGCCGGATACCCCTCGCCGCCCTCGCGGAAGTACACGTGTCGCTCGCGGCCGGTGAAGACCTTGTCCCGTTTCGGGTCGACACGCCCGCTCTTGCCGGATCGCAACACATCGAGCAGGCTCCGCCCCGTCACCTGGTCGGGAACCTCTACGCCCGCGGCCTCGAGGAACGTCGGCGCCATGTCCGTCAGGCCCACGAAATCCTCCACCGTGCGCCCGCCCTTAACCTGACTCGGCCACATGATCGCCAGCGGCATGCGCGTGCCCGAGTCGTAGAGGGTGCACTTGGCCCTGGGGAACGGCATGCCGTTGTCGCTCGTGACCACGACGAGCGTGTTGTCGAGTTCGCCCGCTTGCTCCAAGAGCTTGAGGGCGTTGCCTACCTTCCGGTCCCACTGCTCGATCTCGACGTAGTAGTCGAGCATATCGTTGCGGACCAGCGGAACGTCCGGCAGATAGCCGGGGACGCGAACCTTGTCCGGGTCCTTGCCGGACTTCCTCCCGCTGCCGCGCTGGTACGGACGATGCGGGTCCGTGCTGCCCAGCCAGAAGCAGAACGGCTTGCCGGCGGGGCGCTTCCTCAGGAAGGCCTCGAAGCTCCGAAAGCCCGGGCCGGCCGGATTGCGATTGCGTCCCCCCGCTCGATAGTTGCCCGGCCCCCAGCCCTTGCTGGTGCAGCCGACGACGTAGCCGGCCTGTTCGAGCAGATCGGGATAGACCGGGAACTCCGGTCGGAGCGTGCTCCACAGGTTGGCGTTCTCCTTCAGACGGAACGGCACCTGGCCGGTCAGGATCGCCCCGCGAGACGGCGTGCACGACGGCGTCGCACAGAATGCCCGCGTGAAGAGCACGCCTTCCCGTGCGACGCGATCGAACGCCGGCGTCCGGACGACCGGGTCGCCGTACGCGCTGCAATGCGGATACGACTGATCGTCCGAAATCGCGAACAGGATGTTCGGTCGCTTGCCGGAAGAAGACGCCGCCCGAGCGCGCGAAGCCATCGCCGGCACTGCCGAGCCGGCCAACATCCCCGCGGTGGCCGTCTTCAGGAAATCGCGCCTGCGCACAATCGTCCCTCCTTCCAAGCCTCTCGAATCCGGCGACGGACCGTACGGCCCGTCGTTGTCGCTTACAGGCAGTATACCGGAGTCGAATCACACTGCTAAGCTACTTTGGACGAAGCTTGACTCGTGTGGCACGGCCGCCCCCGGCCGTGAAGCCTTGAGATGACCCGGCCGAGGGCGGCTAGGCCACGATGGGTAGAAGTCCGCCGCT
This sequence comes from uncultured Planctomycetales bacterium, assembly GCA_964550865.1. Taxonomy (GTDB): domain Bacteria; phylum Planctomycetota; class Phycisphaerae; order UBA1845; family JAFGLZ01; genus JAFGLZ01. The sequence continues at coordinate 2,556 of CAZKCX010000478.1, read as the reverse complement.
CTTCCGCATTGGCTGCGGGCTGTCTCGACTACCCTCGCGAAAGGAAGGAGCACACACGCGGAGAAGGCCCCGGCCGATTTGACGCCGGGACGGGCTTACAACCCCGTGGCGATGACAGGTCGCTTGTCCTGGTCGGCCGGTGTGTCGGAGGCCTGGCGGTAGAAGCCGACGTCGGCGCGAAAGACGCCGGTCTTTTCGGTCGGCCGCGTCGCCTGGAGCACCAGCGTACCGTCGGTCGCCTGGAAGATCTGCTTGATGATCTTGGCGTCATGCGGCGGGTGGGCCAAGATCCCCTCGCGCGAGCAGAGTTCGTAGATCCGCCCACGATGGTCGAGCAGGACCACCGTCTGCGGACGACCCGAGACGAGCTGTCCGAAGACGATCAGACCCTCCGCGAGCGTGTGCTTGTACTCCACCGGGGCGCGGCCGGTCTTTGGGTCGCGCAAGATCTCTCGACAGGCCCGACCGATCGCGTCCACGACGGCCGCCTCGATCGCGCTGGCCTTTCGCCGCAGCGGATCGCCTTCCTTCGGGGCCTTGCCGATCCCCGTCACCAGGAACGTGAACTGCCGTTTCGGCCACGGTTTCTCGAACAGGTCGATGGGCTTTCCGGCCGCGTCGGTGAGTTTCTTCAGGTCGATCAGGATCGGCTCCGGGGGCATCGGTCCAACGTTCTCGACGCGCGGCTCGTACGGCGTCTGTGTGCGGAGCGGCTTCGGCAAGGCCTCTTGGGGGATCTCTTGTGTGCTCGACGCCTGGACCGTCGGTTCCTCGCGACGCGATTCGCGCATACACCCGACGATCACCCCCGCCGCAGACAAGATGAACACGCCGAATGCAATCGCTCTCAACGGATTTCCTCCGCAGACCAGCATCATCATAGCACCCGACGGGGCTTCGTCAACGCAGATACCCTCGGCCTTGCCCGGGGCGATGTGCGTGGAAAGGCGGTAGGTCGGTCCCTTGATGTTCCTCCTGCATACGCAAGTCGTCCTCCATTCACGCCGAAATCGCATGAACCCAACGAACTCCACCCCAATCTCTCCCAGAACACGCTTGACCCCATATGCTTATAGGTTTACGATCTCGGATGATTGGAAGTCAAGCCTCGAGGACGGAGGGTGAAGTGGGCAATCCAAGAAGGATGATTCTTGTATCCCTTCATTGCAGCCGACGCCACACCGGTTGCCATGCTCGGACGGCCATGTTCGGTATCTCGGTCGGCCTGCTCTTGCTGGTCTCACCGCAAGTGGACGCACGTCCCTGGGAGACGTTGAACCCCCTCCCGACCTGCAACGATCTACACGGTGTCTGGTGCGCCGGACCCAACGACGTCTACGCCTTCGGTGAGGCCGAGACGCTCCTGCACTTCGACGGGGCGGACTGGACGCGGATTCCCGTACCCGCCCACGGAACCATCTACGCCATGTGGGGCTCGGCCTCAGACGACATCTGGGCCGGTGTATCCCCTGCAGCCAACAAATGGTTGGCCCCTTTCGAGGCCTTGGGTAGCACGCTCCTGCACTTCGACGGGACGAACTGGTCCGTCTTGGACTTCCTGCCCGACGTGGGCATCTTCGATATGTGGGGAAGCGGGCCGAATGATATCTTCGCCGTCGGAGGAATCTGGCCCTATACCCCGGGCACCACCGTTGCATACCATTACGATGGCAACACCTGGACGATGCTTCCGGAGCCGTCTGGGTTACCGGGACAGTTTCAAGGTGTTTCCGGCAACGGCCCGAACGATGTCTACGCCGCGGGTGCCAGTTTCTACATATCCTCATTCGTCCATTGGGATGGTCTCGCGTGGACGCAGATCGATACGAGCGGCTACGAGCAGATCTACAGCCTCTGGGCCGTCGGCCCCAACAATGTGTACGTCGGAGCCTACGACAGGATCCTCCACTACGACGGATCCACCGTCCAAGAGGTGTTGGACCTGCCGGACGACATCGCCTACTGCTACCCCTGGCGGATCTGGGGCACGGGCCCGAACGACGTCCATGTCCTGGCGCATGCGGCCAGGCCGGAGGACAACCATTCTTATATCTTCCATTTCGATGGCACGGACTTTTCGCAGACCGAGCTCCCGCCCGCCGGTCGGGCAAGCGTGCTCGGTCTCCACGGCACGTCACCCACCGATGTCTACAGCGCCGGCAGGGAAGGGCTGCTCCATCACTACGACGGCACGACCTGGACGCTGCTGAGAAGCGGACCGGCGCACGATCTTGAGGCTTGTTGGGTCCACGGGCCGAACGACCTCTACGCCGTCGGCGAGCATCAGCACGACTCGAGTGACGGCGTTCTCTGCCACTGCGACGGATCGACACTAACCGAGTTCACACTGCCGAATTCAGGGCCGCTCCTTGATGTATGGGGCACCTCCCCAAACGCGGTCTACGTCGTGGGCCATGGCGGCGCGTGGCTGTTCGACGGCGCGATCTTCCAGGAGATACCCACCGAGGACGACGATTCGTTCTATACGGCGTGGGGTACGGATGCGAACAACGTGTATCTCGGAGGCCACAGAATCGCGGTGGCAGGATCCACCGC
>CAZKCX010000477.1:0-5894 GCA_964550865.1 uncultured Planctomycetales bacterium | reverse complement strand
AGCGGTTTCGTGAAAGTTGTGCTTGTAATGCAACGTGGCGGTTACCCCGCGGAGCCGCGCCTGCCCTATTCCACCCCGCCGCCCGCCCCGACAAGTGAGTGGATGATGCTCGGTGTTTCCAGGAAGGGGGCGTGATCATCTCCGTTGGCGTCGTCGTATAAGGAGGGTGGACCCGAAGGCGAGCAACGCCAGGGCGGCAGGCTCGGGTATGCTGATCGAGAGGTCGCGAACCTGCAGGCCCGCTCCAACGTTCTGACCGTTGATGTTCGTCGTGGGTTGCGCGACCCCACTGTCATCAACCGTCAGGAGGTAATCCCCAGGCGAAGACGGCAAGAGGAGGTCAATGGTCACCAGCTCCAGCCGCACGCTTGCATCCAAGTCCTGCCCCTGACTGAAGCCGGAGAGCAGGGAGGGGGCTTTGAACAAGAAGTTGACGAATGGCGGGTCGTCAAAGTTCTGGATCATTGGATTGGTGTCGCTACCGATCAACGCTGCGTCGGATTGATCGAGTTCGATGTCGCAGTTGGTGAACGTCTGGTTTGGTTCGTCCGTCCACAACAGAATCGCAAGCGTGACCGTCTCGCCGGTGCCGGCCGTGAGTGCGTTCCCACTGAACGGCTGTCCCGTATTGGGATCGCCGAACGCGAGCCAGTAGTCACCACGGGCATACGGCGACAAGGAGAGCGTGAGCAGCACAGCAAAATAGGGTATGCTCCGCATGTTGGTCCCTTCCTTCCAAATTGGGCATTCGTCGTAGCCGGGAGAGCCCGCAAGCCTATGGCCGTGCGAGCCATCAACCCGCCCATTGTCCGTCGATTGCGCCGTAGGTCGCCAAAGACACAACCACAGCCTTCTACGGGCCACCGATACCGCGCATACGTGGACGGGGGCTTCCCGCGCCAGCGGCCCTGCAAGGCAGACTCAATACGCTAATTGGTAGTCCTGCTCCAGTCCGCGTTTCAAGGGGATTTTGTTCGGAAAGCCAGATCGCACACGCCAAATCGTAATGCCTTGTTCCGCTGCGTTCTAGATCTGGCAGTGCGAACGCGGGCTTTCCCGTAGGAGGCCGAAGGGGATTATGTGATCGGCATGAAGACCAGGCACAGGCGGCTGCCGACCGTCAGATCAGCCTTCTGGTGGACTTGCCGCTTCTCGAAGGCGAAGGGCATATCGGGAGCATACTCCTACGTCGAGAAACAGGAAGGAGGGCATAGACCGCAAGAGAGGTCATGTCGCTGACGAACATTGGCGCATCCGTCAAGGCGGCAGCCTCCGCTCTCCTCTCTTCTGCTCTAGTCGGCCGGTGGCCGACTCGGGGCGACTGGATTTGAACCAGCGACCTCTGCGTCCCGAACGCAGCGCTCTAGCCAGGCTGAGCTACGCCCCGTCTCGTTTCGGCGCTAAGGCCCGAACATCCGATGATAGATGACGCGACGTGGGCTGTCAATCGGGCATGGTTCCTGTCGCGCCGGCTCGTGGGGGCGGGATGTGATAGGCAGGCTTGCCGGAGCGGTCGGGCTATCGGAGACGGGATTGCAGCCGGAGGGGTGGCCGAAACGACACACCCCTGGTCCGCACTTGGACGGCTTCCCACCAGGCGACAGGCCGATCAGCGGACGTTACGTAAAGGCGCTTGGAGCACAGCATCCCGCGGCGGTCTCGAACGCCCAGGCTACCGCATGAGGGAAACTGGCGTTGGTCTGGCTCTCTCGCTGTGCTACAATTCCTATGGGTTCGGCATGGGGTTGGCTGCCGATGTTTCGTGCAAGGACCGCGCTTTACCAAGGCATGACCTCGGGCTCAGGAGATACCGCCGTGAGGGACTATCGACAATTCGCGACGGCGCTGGCGATCGTTTTCGCATGCGCGTCAGCCGGATGTACGACGGAGAGCCTTCTCTGGCCCTTCGGAAACTACTATCACTATACCAATAACACCATCCCCGGTACGGGTGGTTTGGTGGAGTTCTTCACCGGGCAGGGAGCCACGCCGAGTAGCTCAGGGCTGACCGGCACCCAGACCGGAACAAGCACAGGCTCGACCGGAACTACGGGCACGACGGGGACAACCGACACCACGGACACGTCAGACTCGACCGGATCCCAGACAGGCGGTTCCTCCCCCAATCTCGACGAGGACTTCTCGGGAGGGAGTTTGGGGGATTGGGAGGTCTTATCGGGCACGTGGTCCGTGGTCAGCGGCGCCGTCGAGGGTTCCGCGGCGCCCGTCGGGGGATACGGAATCTTGGCCGGCGGGAGCGCATCGTGGGGGGATTACGAGCTCTCCGTGGACGTCTATGTGCTGTCCGGGTCCGAGTGTTCCCTGGGCGTTCGGTTGCAGGCTGAAGATACGTTCTATCTGTGCAAGCATACGCTGACCGGAATCGCCAGCATCGTGGAGGTTCAGGACGGTCAGCAGAGTGTGTTGACCTCGAGGAGCAGCACGCCTCTCTTGCCTGGGGAGTGGTACACGTTCCGCATCGTCGCAAACGACAACACCATCTCCTTCTACCTCGAAGGCGAGTTGGTGGACACGACGACCGACACGAGCTCACCCCTGGGCACGGGGAGGGTGGCGCTGATGGTGGCCAGCGGAACCACGGCACGGTTCGATAACGTGACGGTGACACCCGTCACGGGGCGTTCTCGAAGGTAGCCCCTGCCCCCCGGATGTCGTAGGATTCGGAAGTAGCCCTCCCCGTCGACGTAGGTCCGACGACGAACGCTCGGGCTATGTGTCCAGCTCCAACTCGTCCTTCACCGCGCGAAAGGCGTCGATGGCTTGGTCCAGCTGCTCGGCGGTGTGCGTCGCGCAGACTTGACAGCGCAGCCGCGCTTCTCCCTTGGGCACGACGGGATAGCCGAATCCGCTCACGAAGACACCCCGTTCCAGAAGCGCTTGTTGCGCCCGAATCGCGACGGCGGTCTCGCCCAGGATCACGGGAACGATCGGCGTGAGGCCCTCGACGACGCGTAGGCCCAACTCGCCGATTCCCTTCCGGAAGTGATCCGTGTTCGCGCGCAGCTTCTCGAGCCTCTCCGGCTCGGACATCAGGATGTCGATCGCGGCGATCGACCCGCAGCACACGGCCGGCGGAAGTGCGTTGCTAAACAAATGGGGTCGCGATTTCTGGATCAGGTAATCGCACACCACCCGCGAGCCGGCCACATATCCCCCACAGGCCCCGCCCAAGGTCTTGCCCAGGGTGCTGGTCTGGATCACGCCTTCGCCCAGGACGCCGAAGTGCTCGGCCGTTCCGCGACCGTGCTCCCCGAGCACACCGGTCGCATGGGATTCGTCGACCACGAGAACGGCACCATGGCGATCCGCCAGCTCCTTGAGCCGCGGGAGTTGGGCGATGTCTCCCTCCATGCTGAACACCCCGTCCGTGACGATGAGCTTCACGCGGGCGTCGGCCGTCTCCAGCATCTCACTGAGCTTGTCCAGATCCTGATGGGGAAAGACAAACCGTTGCGCCTTGCTCAGGCGAATGGCGTCGATGATCGAGGCATGGTTGAGGGCGTCGGAGAAGATCGCGTCCTCGGGCGCTCCGGCCAGCGTGGGGATCAAACCGATGTTGGCGTCCCAGCAGCTGATGAAGGTCAGGGCCGCCTCACAGCCGAGGAACTCGGCGATCTTGGCCTCGAGCTCGTGGTGGCACGTCATCGTGCCGCAGATGAAGCGGACGCTGGCCGTGCCCATGCCGTATTTCTCGAGCCCCTTCTTGGCCGCCGCGACGACGCGAGGATCGTCGGCAAGTCCGAGGTAGTTGTTGCTGCTGAGCATGACCGTGGGCCGGCCGTCCATCGTGACGGCGGGCGCTTGCGGTGTTTGCAGCTCGTTGGCCTGCTTGTATCGACCGGAACTTCGGAGCTCCTCCAATTCCGTGAGGAGAACGCTGTCGAGCGCCGTGGCCATGGCGACCTCCAGGGGTTGAAGGACAAACGGTTCGACACTACTTCCGGCGATGGGCCGGCAGCTTGGCCCTCTTCTTCCACGCGGGAATGCTCTGGGTATACCGAACGACGAGCCAGCCCACGCAGACCAGCGCCAGCCCGACCGCGATCGCCCCGAGCAGCATGAGAAAGTTGCTTAGGCTCTGCCCGGCCCCGGCGTCGGGCGCGAGAGGGGATGTGGCATCCGGTGCGGGCTCGCCCGAAGCTACCAGGGCGGCGGCGATGAAGAGTCCTATCGCCAGGGCAACCGCTCCGACAAGGATCAGGACGATCCTCCAGATGGGCCACCGTTGTTGCCGTTTGGTCATAAGGGCACGCTTGGGAAACCTAGATCGTCGGCCCGTCCTCGCGAGTCACGTCGCATCCAACCTACGGATGGCGAACGTAGCCGGTCACGTTGGCGTCCTCGGGAATGACCTTGGACGACGCGGCGGCGGCTTGCACGTCCTCCTCCGAGGGGTGCAGGACGATCTTACAGGCCTGGCCGGAAGAGAGCAATTCCATGGCCTCGTCGATGTCTTCGTACAGCAGTCGCTTGGTAATCAGCGGATGAAGATCGACGACGCCCCGCTCGAGCATCCAGCGCGTCTTGTACCAGGTATCGAAGATCCGACGTCCGTTGAGGGCGAGAACGGTGAGGTTCTTGAAGATCATGTTCTCGGCCACGTCGATCTCGACGGGACGCGACGGGATGCCGAACAGCGTCACCCGCCCGCCGTTTCGGACCGCCCGGAAGGCGCTTGTGATCGCCGCGGGCGCTCCGCTCATCTCCAGCACCACATCCACTCCGTACCCCTCGTTGGCCTCGATGATCCAGTTGGTGGTGCCGCCGTTGTCGGCCGCGGAGCTCGTCGGGTTGTAGATCTCATCCGCCCCCATCTGCCTGGCGAGCTCCAACCGATAGTCGACGACGTCGGTAGCGAAGACAGCCGCCGCGCCGCTGGCCTTGGCGATGCCGACCGCGAAGCAGCCGATCGGTCCGCATCCGAACACGCCCACAGTCTGTCCGGCTAGATCGTGGGCGTTGGTGGCATAGACGGCATTGCCGAACGGTTCCTGCAGGCTGGCGATCTCCGGGGGAATCTTGCTTGCATCGTTGGACCAGATCACGCTCTCCGGCACGACCACGTATTCGGCGAAGGCACCGTCGCAATCGACACCGATGACCTTGGTCTTCGGGCACATGTGCGCCTGGCCCGTGCGACACTGAAAGCACATCCCACAGGTGATGTGGCTCTCGGCCGAGACGTACTCCCCGACCTCGACGTGCTCCACGGACGAGCCGACCTCGGCCACGATTCCGGAGAATTCGTGACCGACCGTGATCGGCGGTTGAATGCGTTGCTGGCTCCACGGGTCCCAATTCCAGATGTGCAGGTCGGTCCCGCAGATGCTTGCGGCCAGGACCTTGACCAGGACATCGTGCGGCCCGACGGTAGGCATGGGAACGTCCTCGACGACGAGCCCGGGTTCGGCGGTAGGCTTTCGGATGGCCTTCATCGTTTCGGGCATGGCGGCTCCCTTCTTGATAATAGACGTTTCGTTCACTATCATAAACCTGGACGGGTTCGGCCGCAAGTCGATTGTACGAAATAACGAAGGAAAGTTCATCATATGAGACAGGCCTCCGGCTTCGAGATCGGGGAGCGCGTGCGCAACCATCGCAAACGGGCGGGGCTGTCGTTGGACGCCCTTGCCCAAGCCAGCGGTGTCAGCAAGGCCATGCTCAGCCAGATCGAGCAGAACAAGGCCAATCCCACCGTCGCCATCGTGTACAAGATCGCCGAGGGACTCGGAGTGGATCTCAGCGTGCTCATGGGTCTGGATCAGCCTCGTCGCCGGTTCGTGGTCCTGCGAGCCGACGACGCCAAGCAGGTGTTTCTGTCCGATGAGACGGTGACCGTGCGCACGCTGAGTCCGTTGGACATGGAAAAGGAC
>CAZKCX010000476.1:0-5928 GCA_964550865.1 uncultured Planctomycetales bacterium | reverse complement strand
TCGCCGAGAAGATTGTCTCCTGCGGTGCCGACTATGTGTTGCAGGTCAAGGACAATCACCCACGCTTGGCCAAGCAACTGACGTTGTTGTTCGACGAGTGTCGTCGAGGCGACGCTGACGCCGTGGCCCACGACACTGCCGAACAAACCGATTCGGGGCATGGGCGCATCGAAACGCGGCGTTGCTGGGTGACCACCGAGGTCGATTGGCTGCGCGGCCGAAAGGCATGGAAGAATCTACGAAGCTTCGCCTGCGTCGAGGCCACGCGGCGGGTCGGCCAAAAGGTGAGTACCGATCGGCGGTACTACATCAGCAGCCTCGCGTCCTGCGACGCGGCCCGGATGCTAGATCTGATCCGCGGGCACTGGGGCGTCGAGAACCGGCTGCACTGGCGTTTGGACGTGGTGTTCGACGAGGATCAGCGGCGGATTCGCAAGGGGTACGCGGCGGAGAACTTCTCACGGCTGAGCCGGATCGCGTTAAACCTGCTCAAGGCCGGCCCGCCCAAGGCGCGGAGCATCCGAGGCCGCCGCCTGCTCGCCGGCTGGAACCACGACTACCTGCTCAGCCTGCTCACCCACGAGCCTGAGCCCAAAACGTGAGAATGCGATTGCCCTGGCTCGGGGCGTCCAAGAGGACCCGGACGGTTGACATGGCCGCGCCAAGCTGCTTACAGTATTCCTTTCTGGGAGTACCGTGCCGCAACGGGGGTATAGGACTTGTACAACATCTGGCCTTGGGAGTCCTAGGCTCGGCGAATCGCCGCGCCTTTCGCAACGTGATATATAGGTGGTGCCAATGGTTCCGACAAAGAAGACAAGCAAGTGTCGCAAGCGCACTCGAAGGGCGCATCATGCCCTGAGGAGTCGCAATCGAGCTGTCTGCCCGAACTGCAACATGCCCCGGCTGCCGCACGCGGCCTGTGGCAACTGCGGTTACGTTAGCGCCAAGGTACGGTTGCCTCAGAAGCAAGAGGAGGACTAACCGGAATGCGGATCGGCGTGGATGCCATGGGTGGCGACCACGCGCCGGGCGAGATCGTCCGGGGCGCGGTGGATGCCCTTGCCTTTGGGGAGGATATCGAGATCGTCCTGGTAGGGCGCGAAGATGTCATCGGCGCCGAGTTGGCGAAGTACGATGGTTGGCGGGGCCGCGTGGATATCGTCCACGCCAACGAAGTCATCGGGATGGACGAGTCGCCCATTGACGGCGTTCGAACCAAGAAGGATAGCTCCATCGTTCGGATGGCCAAGCTGGGCGCGACCGGCGAGGTGCAGGCATGCATCTCCGCGGGCAACACCGGGGCCTGTGCGGGAGCCTGTCAACTCAAGATGAAGCGCCTCCCCGGCGTGGGGCGGGGGGGGATCGCGGTGATTCTCCCGACGTTTCACGGACCGTTGGTGCTGTGCGACTGCGGGGCGAATATCGCTCCGAGGCCGGATCATCTGCATCAGTACGGCATCATGGCGACCGTCTACAGCCGCGAGATCCTCGGCGTGGCCGAGCCGCGCGTCGGCATCGTCAGCATCGGCGAGGAAGACCTCAAGGGCACCCACCTGGTCAAAACGGCGGCCGAGCGTCTCAAGGCCGATCCGCGTATTTGCTTCATCGGGAACGTGGAAGGACGCGATCTGTTTCGGGGCGTGGTCGACGTGGTCGTGTCCGATGGCTTCGTGGGGAACGTCATTTTGAAGATGGTCGAGGGCCTGGCGGAGGGTCTCGTCAAGACCATCGCCCGGGAGCTTGCCGAGGAAGCGCCGGAGTTGATGTCGAAATTCGAGCCGGTGGTCCAGCGGATCTGGGCCCGACACGACTATAGCGAGCACGGAGGCGCGCCGTTGCTCGGCATAAACGGCGTATGCATCATTTGCCACGGTTCGAGTGACCATCGCGCGATCCGCAATGCGGTTCGGGTGGCCAGCCAATACGTGCGTCAGGATCTGAACGTGCTGATCGCCGACGCCATCGCACGGACCACGGAAGCACCGGTCTGACCCCGGTCGGTGCCGGTGTGCCGCAGGGTGTCCTACATGCGTGATCCATCGGGGATCGCGGGATCTCTGTAGGAAATCAAAGACCCTTACGAGTCCAGGTCGGTCGTATGGACAAGGTCGGAGTCATCTTTCCCGGACAGGGCGCCCAAGCGGTGGGCATGGGCAAGACCGTCGCCGAGGCCTTCGAGCCGGCTCGGATCGTGTTCGAGCGTGCCGACGAGGCCTTGGGCATGGATCTGAGCTCGCTGTGCTTCTCGGGTCCGCCCGAGAAGCTCTCCGCCACGGACGTCCAGCAGCCGGCCATCTTCGCCACCGGCATCGCGATCTGGGAGGCGTTGCGTTCGGCCAAGCCGGATCTGGCGACGCCTGCGGCCGCGGGCGGGCTGAGCCTGGGCGAGTACATGGCGTTGTACGTGGCCGGCAGCCTCACCTTGGAGGACGGCCTGCAAGCAGTCCGACAGCGAGGGCGGCTCATGCAGGAGGCCTCGGAGACGTGCCCGAGCGGCATGGCCACGTTGATCGGGGCGGATCGAGCCGAGGCCGAGGACATCGTCGCCAGGGCACGGGAAGGGCAGGTGCTCGTCGTGGCGAATCACCTGGCCGACGACCTCATTGTGATTTCCGGAGAGCAGGCCGCCCTGGACCGGGCCTGTGCCTTGGCCGAATCCATCGCCGGCCGCGTCAACCGTTTGGACGTGGCGGGCGCGTTTCACAGCCCCCTGATGGCCAGCGCGGCGGAGGGCCTTCGCCGCGTCCTGGCGGACATCGACGTTCGGCCCTGTAAGATTCCCGTGGTCAGCAACGTCACGGCCGGGTATCATGGCTCCCCGAGCGAAACGCGATCCCTGCTGGAAAGGCAAGTTGTCGAGCCCGTCGAGTGGGCCGGGGCGGTCAAGCGTATGGTCGCGGAGGGCTGCCGTCGCATGCTGGCCATCGGCCCCGGATCGTCGCAACGCTCCATCCTTCGGCGCGTGGATCGGTCCGTGAAGGTGCAGGTGGTGGATTCGCCGGCGGACATCGAGAAGCTTTGAGCACGAGGGCGAGCCCAACATCGGCTCGCCCCGAGAGGAGCCCAAACAGGGAGGTTTGAGGACGAGAGATGAGTCTTGCCGGACAGATCGCCATCGTAACCGGCGCGAGTCGGGGAATCGGCCGCGCCATTTGCCTGGAGTTCGCAAGACAGGGCGCGATCGTCTACGGCTGCGCGCGGAACCAGGAGAAGCTCGAGGAGGTTGCGAGCGAGGCCGAATCGTCGGAAGGCGAGGTCGTGCCCGAACCGCTCGACGTGACCGACGCGAAGGCCGTCGAGGCCTTCATCGAACGGGTTCGGCAGAAGCACGACCGGATCGACATCCTGGTGAACAACGCGGGCATCACGGAAGACACCTTGCTGATGTCGATGCGGGACGAGCAGTTCGATCGGGTCATCGAGACGAATCTGCGCTCCGTCTTCCTGACGTGCCGTGTGGTCAGTAAGATTATGCTCAGCGCGCGGAAGGGACGGATCATCAACATCGCCAGCGTCGGCGGCATCAGCGGCAATCCCGGTCAGGCGAACTACGCCGCGAGCAAGGCGGGGGTGATCGGGCTGACCAAGTCGCTGGCGAAGGAAATCGGCAAGCGGGGCATCACGGTCAACGCGGTCGCGCCCGGCTTCGTCGATACGGAGATGACGGCGATCCTTCCGGACCGCGTCAAGGATCAGGTCCGCCCCCTGATCCCGCTCCAGCGCTTCGGTAAGCCGGAGGAGGTGGCGGCCGGCGTGGCCTTCTTGGCCGGCGAGGGTGCAAGTTACATCAGCGGCCAGGTGCTGGTGATCGACGGAGGCCTGAGCAGCTAGGCGTGCGGTGGGCGGTCATGTCGAGGTGCCGGTGCGGTACCTCATTGGGAACGGCCCGCATTGGGGTTCGGGCCGATGGGAATGCGTTCCCGTGGAGGGTTCGCCCACGGCGCGGGAAGCGTCGTGGCCCTCGACGGGTAGAGTAGCGGAAAGGGATGGTCAACGATCTGGTCGCGGGGAGAATATCAGGCCTTGCGAGAACGGGAGCCCGGCGAGTATAGTACCGCCCATCCGTAGGCAGACCCGAGCGGCTAGACGGCGTGTTAAGGAGGTTGCTCGTGCTGAATGAGCAGGAAATCGAAGAGAAGGTGATCTCGATCATCGCCGACCAGATGAACATCGAGAAGTCTGAGATCAGTCGGGATACGTCCTTCATCAACGACTTGAATGCCGACAGCCTCGATACCGTCGAGCTGGTCATGGAACTCGAGGACGAGTTCGAGATGAGCATCCCCGACGAAGAGGCCGAGAAGATCCAGACCGTCGGCCAGGCCATCGACTACATCGTGAATCACGCGAAGAAGCTGCAGAGCTGAAGAGGCTTATGGGTCCGACCGTATGAGTGACCGACGCGTAGTGGTCACGGGCATGGGCGTCATCACGCCTCTCGGCTGCGACGTTCAGTCCTTCTGGCAGGGATTGACGGCTGGTCGAAGCGGCGTGGGGACCATCGACCTCTTTGTCCGCAAGCGGTACCCAGTTCAGTTCGGGGCCGCCTGCCACACCTTCGATCCCCTGAAGTACATCGACGGCCGAAGACTCAAACGACTGGACCGTTGTGCCCAACTCGCCCTCGGCGCCGCCCGGGAGGCCGTCGAGGATGCCGGCATCGATTTCAGCGCAACCGACCCCGCTCGGGTCGGTGTCGTCATGGGATCGGGGATCGGGGGCATCACGACCATCGAAGAGCAGCACCTCCGTCTGATCGAAAAGGGCTTCGATCGGATCTCCGCATTTACCACCCCGCGGCTCATGCTGAACGCGGCCAGCGGACACCTTTCCTTGGACTACAACGCCAAGGGCCCCGTCCTGTCGATCGCGACCGCGTGCGCCAGCGCGAACAACGCCACCGCCGAGGCCGCGAACTGCATCCGCCGGGGCGAGGTCGATATCGCCTTCGCCGGCGGAACCGAGAACGCCTTGAGCAGCCTCGGCATGGCCGCCTTTGCCGCGATGAAGGCACTGTCGCGCCGGAACGAAGACCCCGAGCGGGCCTCTCGGCCGTTTGACTTCGACCGCGACGGCTTCGTGATGGGCGAAGGGGCCGGCGTGGTCATCCTGGAGGAGCTGGAGCACGCCAAGCACCGCAAGGCAGAGATCTACGCGGAGGTCGCCGGCTACGGCACGAGCGCCGACAGCTACGACATCGTCCAGCCCGCCCCGGATGGTGTGATGGCCGCCCAGGCGATCCAGGCGGCCCTCGACATGGCCGACATCGAGCGGGATGACGTGGACATGATCAATGCCCACGGGACCGGAACCACCCTGGGCGATATCGCCGAGACCCGCGCGATAAAGCAGGTCTTCGGCGAGCGGGCCTACCGGATCCCCATCACCGCCACCAAGAGCGCGATCGGCCATCTGCTCGGGGCCGGCGGGGCCGTGGAACTGATCGCCTGCATCCTCTCGATCCGCGACGGCGTGGTTCCTCCCACGCTGAACCTGGAGACGCCGGACCCCGAGTGCGACTTGGACTACACGCCGTTGCAGGCCAAGGAATTGGAGGTCGACGTCGCCGTGAACAACTCCTTTGGCTTCGGCGGGCACAACGCGGTGGTCGTCGTCAAACGCTTCGCGTAAGCCCCTCAAGTCGATTCCCCCCCAGGCCGATAAAAACCATAGCGCCATCGTTCGCGCATGTGATGCGCTGCGCCCGGGTTCTGTACCGATGAGCAATCAGAACGAAATCGACGCAATCCTTGCTGAGGCGGAACGAACGGTCGGCGCCTCGGGCTCGACCGCTTCGGAGCGGTCTTCAAACTCGACGCCCGCGGCGCAGGCAACCGAGGAGCCCCCGCCGCTGCCGAAGTCGCCTCCTCCGCCCCCGAAACGTCCCCCGCCGAGCCCCCAGGACATTCGACGGATCCTCAGTCT
>CAZKCX010000475.1:0-5954 GCA_964550865.1 uncultured Planctomycetales bacterium | reverse complement strand
AGACCTCGTCGTCGACATCCGCGACTGCGGGGCCGTCGGCGACGGCAAGACGCCCTGCACGGCCGCGATCCAAAAGGCGGTCGATCGATGCGCCGGCTCGGGCGGCGGAACCGTCCGACTCCCCGCCGGCAAATGGCTGACCGGCACGGTCTACCTCGAAAGCAACATCACCGTGCACATCGAGAAGGGATGCACGCTTCTCGGAAGCCAGCAGCACAAGCACTACGCCGGACCGCGGGCCACGACGCGAGAAGGCGCGAAGGAACAATCGTTCCGCTATCCGGCGATCTTCGCCGGCTCGAAGCTCCATCACGTGACGATCACCGGCGAGGGCACGATCGACGGCCAGGGATCGGCCTTTCGCGACAAGTCCAAGCTGCGCCCCAAGGCCATCTACCTCGTCGATTGTCGGGACATCCTCATCGAGAAGGTGCACCTGCGAAACGCCGGAAGCTGGATGCAGCACTACCGCGACTGCGATCGCCTGACCATCCGCGGCATCCGCGTCTTCAACCACATTGCCTTCAACAACGACGGACTCAATGTGGATAGCTGTCGCGACGTGACCATCACCGACTGCCGCATCGACTCCGACGACGACGGCATCGTGCTCAAGAGCCTATCCCGCAAGCCCTGCGAGCGCATCACCGTCCGGAACTGCGTGGTCAGCAGCCACTGCAACGGCATCAAGATGGGGACCGAATCCGGCGGCGGCTTCCAGCACATCACCGTGACGGACTGCAAGGTCCACTCGCCGCGGGAATCCAAGAAGATCTACGGTCGACAACGAGGCCTCGCCGGCATCGCCCTCGAGATCGTCGACGGCGGTACGCTCGACGACGTCAAAGTCTCCAACGTCTCCATCGACGGCGTGAGCGTCCCGATCTTCCTTCGCCTGGGCAATCGGGCGCGACGGTATGGAAAGGATGATCCGAAACCCGATGTAGGCACGTTCCGCAACGTCGTCCTCCGCGACATCCAGGCGACGAACTGCTCGACCGTCGGGTGCTCCATCACCGGACTGCCGGGTCATCCGATTCAAGACGTCACGCTGGAGAACCTGACCCTCGGCTTCGACGGCGGCGGGCGAAAGAAGCTGGCGCGGCGAGAGATCCCCGAGAAGCCCAAGAGCTATCCCGAGAGCACGATGTTCGGCGAGCTGCCGGCGTTCGGGTTCTTCTGTCGGCACGTGCGGGCTCTGACGTTCCGCAACGTCAAGATCGAGACGACCAAGCCGGACCCGCGCCACGCGATGGTCTTCGACGACGTGCAGGACCTGACCGTCGAACGGCTGAGCGCACCGTATGCCCCTGACGCCGTCGCCCCGATGCGGCTCACGCGGGTCCGGTCCGCGACGATCCGCGACTGCCAGGCCCCGCAAGGCGCGAATCCCTTCCTCCGTATCGAGGGCTCGTCCACCAAGGACATCCGGCTTGAGGGAAACGACCTCGGGCCCGCGAAGGAGGCCGTGGACGTCGGCGACGATGTGCCCAAAGGAGCGGTGACGCGGGCGGATCGCTAATCGAAGACCGGGCGCGTGCCTGTCGAGGACGCACGGCGGAGCTACGCAAACCGTTGCGATTCGGCGACGGCGAGCTCGTCGCAGCGCTCGTTTTCGGGATGGCCGGCGTGGCCCGCGACCCATTCCGTGGTCACGTCGTGCTTGTCGATGAGCTCGGCGATCCGCTGCCAGAGGTCGAGGTTCTTCGGCTGCTTGCTGCTGCCCTTGCGCTGACGCCACCCCTGGGCCCGCCACTTCGGCATCCACTCGCGAATGCCCTTGGCCACGTATTCGCTGTCGGTGATGAGGCGAACGCGGCACGGTCGAGTGAGCGCTTCGAGCCCCTTCACGACGGCCATCATCTCCATGCGGTTGTTGGTCGTCCGCGGCTCGCCGCCGCTCAACTCGCGGCGCTTGCCGGATGCGACGTGATGGAGGATGAGCCCCCATCCACCCGGGCCGGGATTGCCCGAGCACGCCCCATCGGTGTAGAGGATGACTTCCGGCTCGTCGCTCATCAGAGCATGCCCGACTGGCGTGCGTACTCGAAGACCCCGCCGGCTTGAATGATCGGCGCGACGTCGCCCAGTGACTTCAGCGCGTGCTCGGTCGAGCGCGTGATGTTCACGAGCTTGTCCTCGCTCGTGTGCAGCTCCACCTCGTCCCCGGTCTGCACGGCCTCGATCAGGCGTTGCGGCGTCTCGTAGGGAATGAGGTAGCCGCCGTTGACGCTGTTCCGGAAGAAGATGCGAGCGTAGCTCTCCGCCACGACCGCCTCCACGCCCGCCTCGGCGAGTGCGAGCGGGGCGTGCTCGCGGCTGCTTCCGCAACCGAAGTTTCTCCCGCCGATCACGATCACGAAGTCGCTCCGCGTGTTCGACTCATCGGACGTCTCGATGAACGGGACGTTGCCGTCCGGCAGACCTCGCCGGCCTTGGGGGACGCCCGTCAGCGCATAGCGTCCGTAGAGCCTCCGCTCCTCGGGGTCGGACGTGCTGTAGACCAGGTGCTTGGCCGGGATGATCTGGTCGGTGTCGATGTCGTCGCCGAGGACGTAGGCCTTGCCGCTGATGATGTCCTTCATCGTGATCGCTCCCATCTCCTATCCGAGCACGTCCCGGGGGTCGGTGATGCATCCCATGACCGCACTGGCCGCCACCGTCATCGGCGAAGCGAGGAAGATCTCCGCATCGGGCGAGCCCATGCGGCCGGGGAAATTCCGGTTCGTCGCGCTGATGACCTTGATGGCCGAGTTCGCCCGGCCGAACGTATCCTCCGGACCGCCCAGACAGGCCGCGCAGCTCGCCGGACCGATCTTGCAGCCGGCCTCCTCGAGGATCTGCCGAATCGTCTTGCCGTCGACGGTTCGTCGCGACAGCTCGGCGTCGGTCTTGGTGTTGGCCGGAACGCAGAACGTGTCGATCTTGACCGTGTTGCCGCTGAGGATCTTGGCGGCCGCCTCGAAGTCGGTGATCTTGCCGCCCGTGCACGAGCCGATGTAGGCGCGGTCGAGCGTCGCGCCTTCCACGTCGCGAACGGTCGCGACGTTGTCGGGCGAGTGCGGCTGGGCGACGACCGGCTCGGCCGCCGAGAGATCGTACGCGTGCTCGCTGGCGTACGCCGCGTCGGGATCGCTCGTGACGACCTCGAAGGGGATGTCCGTTCGCGATCGGACGTACTCAACGGCCGTCTGATCCGCCGGGACCACGCCGTTCTTCCCGCCGGCCTCGATGGCCATGTTGCAGAGCGTCATCCGCTCGTCCATGTTGAGCCCGGAGATGCCGCTCCCGGTGAACTCCATCGCGCAGTAGGCCGCGCCCGCCACGCCGAGATCGCCGATGAACCGCAAGATCAGATCCTTCGCCATGAGGTACGGAGGCATCGGCCCCTCGAGGACGAACCGAAGCGTGGGCGGGACCTTCAGCCACAGCCGCCCCGTGCCCATGACGAAGCCCGCCTCGGTGTTGCCGATCCCCGTGGCGAACATCCCGAAGGCACCGGCCGTACAAGTATGCGAGTCGGTCCCGAGCAGGATCTCTCCCGGCCGGACGTGGCCTTGCTCCGGCAGCACGGCGTGGCAGACGCCCTGATAGGGCGTGGCGTTCGGGTCGTCGTAGGGCCGGGGCATCCCCTCGCCGCGAACGAAGTCCGGGTCGTAGTAGTGCTTGATCCCCTGGGCGGCGACGAACTCCCGCAAGACATCGATGTTGCGATGGGCCTTGGCATCGGCGGTGAAGATGTAATGGTCGGGGATGATCACGATTCTGCTCGGGTCCCAGACCTTGGCGTCCGCACCGAATTCCTCTTGGAAGACACCGATCGTGCCCGGACCGCAGACGTCGTGCGTCATGAGGACGTCGACGTCGACCCAGGCGTTCTCGCCGGCCTGGACGCTCGGCCTGCCGGCGTGCTTGGCGAGGATCTTCTCCGTGATGGTCATACCCATGTCACTGCATCCTTCGTCCGGCGTATCTTCTCGGCACGGTCATCTGCCCCGGGAGCTTCCTGTGCCTGCCGCCCGTGCCACGTTGATCCATATCGGCTTGCCGCATATGTGTGTCGAAACACCATGATCCGAATGAGGCAGTATACACCGAACCCGCGGCGCGGTCAGCCATTTGGAGGCAGCATGTAGTGCGGCCCCTCGACGTGGCTCGGGACTATGCCGGCAACGCCGCCGCGCTATCAATCGCCCAACAATGGCGCTTCGCGCCGATCCGAATGCAGGAAGCACGCGACCTTGTGCCCCGGGCTCACCTCGAGGAGCGCCGGCGGATCGCCGACATCGCATGTACCCGGCATGCAGTGCTTGCACCTTGGATAGAAGGGACAGCCCGGGAGCTTCGCGAACGGGTCCGGCACGGAGCCGGGGATCGAGGCCAGCCGCGCGATGTTGCCCTTGCCGATGATCGGCACCGACGCAAGCAGGCCCTGCGTGTACGGATGCTTGGCGTCGTGGAAGATCGCGTCGGTCGGGCCTTGCTCGACGATCCGCCCCAAGTACATCACCGCCACCTCGTCGGCCGTCTCGGCGATGACGCCCAGGTCGTGCGTGATCATCATGACGGCCATGCCCAACTCCGACTGGAGCCGCTCGATGAGGTTGAGGATCTGCGCCTGGATGGTCACGTCGAGGGCCGTCGTCGGTTCGTCGGCGATCAGTAGCCGCGGCCGACACGATAGCGCCATCGCGATCATGCAGCGTTGCCGCAGTCCACCGGACAGCTCGTGGGGATAGGCGTCGACGCGCCGTTCGGCCAGTGGCACGCCGACGAGCTTGAGCGATTCGATCGCGACGTTCCGCGCCTCGGCGCGGCTGAGCCGCTGGTGCAGCCGAACGGCCTCGGCGATCTGGTTGCCGACGGTGTGCACCGGCGAAAGGGCCGTCATCGGCTCCTGGAAGATCATGGAGATGTCCCGGCCGCGGATCGAGCGGATTTGATTACCGCTGGGATGAACCTTGGCGAGGTCGACCGGCCCGTCGTGGCCGTTGCGCGGCGCGAGCAGGATCCGCCCGGCGAGGATCTCCCCGCCCGGCGGGAGGATTTGCAGGATCGCTCGCGCGGTGATGCTCTTACCGCACCCGCTCTCGCCGACGACGCCGAGCGTGCGATTCGCGGGGACGGCGTAGCTGACGCCGTTGACGGCGTGCACGACGCCCTCCTTCAGGAAGAACCGCACGTGCAGGTTCTCGATGTTGATCAGCGAGTCCAACGGTTCTCTCCCGTAGCATGGGCATCTTGCCCATGATACTCACGGGCGAGACGCCCGTGCTACGGAACGCCAGACTTCAGACCTCAGGCCTATCGACTATACGGATCGGCGGCGTCACGGAGGCCGTCGCCCATGAAGTTGAACACCAGCACGGCCACAATCACGAACGGGGCCGGGAACAGCAGCCACGGGTACATCGCCAGGGCACGGATGTTCTGCGCGTCCTGCAGCAGCACGCCCCAACTGATCGTCGGCGGTCGCAGGCCCAGACGGAGAAAGCTCAGTGACGTCTCGGCCAGGATCATCGTCGGGATCGCGATCGTGACCGTCACGATCAGGTGGCTGAGGAATCCCGGCACGAGATGCCGCATCAGGATCGTGAACTCCTTGACGCCGGCGATCTTGGCCGCCATCGCGTAGTCCTCCTCCCGCAGGGCGAGGATCTTGCCGCGGACGACGCGGGCCAGTCCCGTCCAGCCGATGAGCGCGAGGATCAGCGTCATGCAGAAGTAGACCCGAAGCTGCGACCAGTCCGCCGGCATCGCCGCGGAGAGGGCAAGCCACAGCGGGATCGTCGGGAACGAGCGAAGGATCTCGATGAACCGCTGCACGAGCGTGTCGATCAGCCCGCCGTAGTAGCCGCTGATCCCGCCGATGATCACGCCGAGGATCAGGCTGATCGCCACGCCGACGAAACCGATCGAGAGCGAGATCCGACTCCCGTAGAGAATGCGGCTGA
>CAZKCX010000474.1:0-5963 GCA_964550865.1 uncultured Planctomycetales bacterium | reverse complement strand
AGCATCAACTACCAGGACGACATCCCGACGGGCATCGAGCTGATGAAGCGCGTCGGCGACGAATACCGTCGCATCCGAAACACGTTTCGCATCCTGCTCGGCAACCTGGCCGACTTCGATCCGAACCGGGACGCGGTCGACGCGGATCGGCTCGAGCCGATCGACCTATGGGCGTTGGGCGAGCTGCGCAAGGCCATCGACCGGTGCCTTCGTTCCTACGAGGAGTACAGTTTCCACCGCGTCTATTCGACGCTGCACAACTTCTGCGCGGTGCAGCTCTCGAGCATCTACATCGACGTCCTGAAGGATCGGATGTACTGCGATGCGGCCGACTCACCGCGACGCCGGTCCGGCCAGACGGCGATGTACCGGATCCTCGACGTGATGACGCGGCTGCTCGCGCCCGTTTTGGTCCATACGACCGAGCAGGTCTGGGACCACATGCCGGGCGAGCGCGCCGAGTCGAGCGTGCATCTGGCCACGATGCCGACGCCGGAGGTGTTGCCGTCCGACGAGACTCTCGAGGCCGAATGGGCGGAGCTGATGCGGGTGCGCGACGCGATCTTGCCGCCGATCCAGCGGATCCGCTACGACAAGAAGAAGCACAACAAGGATGAGATCGCCGAGAAGGGCCTCGTCGGCAGCAGCCAGGAGGTCGAGGTCCGGCTCCGCGCGACCGGCGGGCTGAAGGACCTGATCGAGAAATGGTCGTCGCAGCTGGCGGATCTGGCGATCGTCTCGAGCGTCGAGCTGACCGACGACGAGTCCGTCGGTGCGCCGGCCGAGAACGTCGAGGACCTGTACGTCGATGTCCGCAAGACACGACGACCGCGCTGCGACCGCTGCTGGAACTACCGGGAGTCGGTCGGCACGTCGTCGGAGCATCCGGATCTGTGCGCCCGATGCGCGGAGGTCGTCTCGGCCATGGAGGAGGCGGGCGACGCCGCCTGAGGAGGTCGACAGGGCGGTCACCGCGGCTTTGGAAGTAGGCGGGCGCATCATTGTGGCAA
The DNA here is from genome assembly GCA_964550865.1 of uncultured Planctomycetales bacterium. Lineage (GTDB taxonomy): Bacteria > Planctomycetota > Phycisphaerae > UBA1845 > JAFGLZ01 > JAFGLZ01. The sequence goes on along the minus strand of CAZKCX010000474.1, from coordinate 4,953 downwards.
GGCCGCCTCCCGGCGGTAGGCCTCGGACGGGCCCAGCCGAGGGCGGCTGGACCACAGGAAAGGAGCCGAGCTACACACGATGCCGTTCTTTGAGACGCCAACCGGGAAGATCTACTACGAGGAATACGGTCACGGCCCGCCGCTGCTCATCGCGCCCGCCTTTGGGGCCACGACACGCACCTATCGGGGCCTGCTGCCGAATCTGACCGAGACACACCGCGTGATCCTGTACGATCTCCGCGGCATGGGTCAGTCGGACGACCTGCCGGAATCCCCGACGCTCGAGTGGGCGGCCGACGACCTGGTCGGCCTGATGGACCATCTCGGCATCGGACGGGCCACGGTGCTCGGTCCGTCCATGGGGGCCATCATCGCGCAGATGTTCGCGGTGAAGTATCGCGAGCGATTGGACCGGCTCGTTGTCCTCACGCCGCCGGTCACCAAGAGCTGGCATCGCAGCCGCATCAACGAGATGTTCGCCGATCTCCTGGAGTCCCACCCCCCCGAGCGGCTCATGCGACACATGCTGGTGTTGGCGCTGAACCCGGACTTCGTCGACAAGCGGCCTTCGTTCCTCGACCAGATGGCCAAGAGCATCCAGGTCACCGAGCGCGAACGACAGACCATGCTCAAGCTTCTAGGGGGCTCGTTCGTCTTCGAAGGCGTGTCGGGCCTCGAGACCATGGATGCCCCGACGCTCATCATCGCCGGCGAGATCGACATGCTGACGCCACCGTCCCAGGCGCGGTTGTTGCACCAGCAGCTTCCCCACAGCAAACTCGTCATTATGTCCCGCGTGGCGCACTCGCCGTTTCTTGAGAACACCAATGCGACGTTCCGGGAGATCCGACACTTTCTGGCGTGCCCCGCGCACCAAGCGGAACCGACCGAGGCCGCCGCCGGATCGAACACGTCGAACACGGGAGACGCAGACGAATGAGCCGGCGACGATTGGCCGTCCTGCTCTCGGGCAGCGGCACGACGCTACAGAACCTCATCGATCGGATCGCCGACGGGCGGCTCACCGGCTGGGAGATCGTTTTGACGATCAGCTCGTTGAGCAAGGCCTATGGCCTGACCCGCGCCGAAGACGCGGGCATTCCCACGCGGGTGATCCGCAAGAAGGACCATCCCGACGTCGATTCCCTCAGCGCCGCCATCGTGGAGCCACTCGACGCCGTCGAGCCCGACCTGGTCGTCGAGGCGGGGTACATGTGTCTGTGGCACGTGCCCGAACGCTACATGGGCCGCGTGATGAACGTGCACCCGGCTTTGCTGCCGAGCTTCGGTGGGAAGGGGTTCTACGGCCACCACGTGCACGAGGCCGTCCTGGCGTACGGGTGCAAGGTGAGCGGCGCGACCGTCCACTTCGTCAACAACGAATACGACGCCGGGCCCATCATCCTCCAGCGCGCCGTGCCGGTGGCAGAGGACGACACGCCTGACACGCTGGCCGAGCGGGTCCAGGCCGCCGAGCGCGAGATCTATCCCGAGGCGATCGACCTTTTCGGCCAGGGCCGGCTTCGCATCGAAGGACGACGCGTTCACATCCTTCCGCCCGGCTGACGTGCCGAGCCGATCTCTTCCAGCAGGCCTCGTCGAAAGGCCAAGCGCTTGAGCGGCAGGTGGGCGTCGTAGAGAACGGGGATCATCTCCTCCAGGACGCCGGCCGAGGCCGCGACGTCCTCCGGACGCCGGGAGACGAGCGTGCGGAACTGTTCCGTCCGTTCCGCCTCGAAGCGACCTTCGGATTCCACGAATCGCCGACAGTAGTCGAGGTAGGCTTCGTCGAGGTCCGTCCCGTAGACCGCTCGATAGCAGTCCGGGGCGTATTGCCAGAGCAGGGCGCTGACACGGCCGAGTCGTGCCTCGCGCTCGAGGTAGCCTCCCAGCGTATAGCGATGGTCGTGGACGCACACCGCCGCCGGCTCGTACCACACGCCGAGGCCGAACTCACGCTCCAGCCGAAAGGCCAACTCGATGTCGTCGAAGTTCACCGGCTTGAGGCGCTCGTCGAATCGCAGCGATTCGAGGTAGCGACGCCGAAGCGAGAGGTTCAGGTTCCACGCGTGCCGGAAGCCGTACCACTGATGCGGCTGCATCTGATCGTAGAAGAAGATCATCGAGGTGGTCCGGATCATGCGATCGAAGAGCGTCTCGTCGGGATAGGGTTGCCACTCGGCCTTGCCGAGGACCATGGCAGGGCGGTCCAGCCGTTCGTGCGCGGCCAGGTGCGCGGCGATGAAATCGGGGTCGATCACCACGTCGTCGTTGATGAAGAAGGCCCACTCGCCGCGGGCCCGATCCAGCGCAATGTTTTTGGCGGCACAGATGTTGGCCTCGTCGATCCGGTCGGTGAGGAGGCGGAACGGCCAGGCGTCGTCGTCCCATCGCGGGATCTCGTCGACGCCGTTGAAGACAAGAAGCACCTCGATGTCGTTCGGGTCGAATCGCTGCCCGGCGATTGCGCGGAGACAGGGCTCAAGCACGTCGCGTGAACGGTTCGTCGGGATGATGAACGAGGCTGTGGGCATGACGCGCTTGTGCTGCAGTCCTCCGTTCGGACGATGGCGATCGTCGCTTCGGTGCTTCAGCCTATTCCAGTTTCTTGAGCGCCAACGCCAGGTGTGCCCCTGCGATAGGCCGATAGCGTCCCGTCGGCAGAACGATCTCGCTCACGACCCGTCCGGGTCCCGGCCGCGGAGAATCGTAGCCCAGATGCGCCGCTGGATATACGTCATGGAAGACGAGCACGCCGCCCGGCACCAGGAGTCGATCACACAGCTCGAAATCGAGACGAACGTCCTCGTACAGATGACTGCCGTCGATGAAGCCCACGTGGGCGATCGCATTCGCGAAGAGGGACGAGACCGAGGCCGCAGGCCTTTGGATCTGCACCAGCCGCCGTCGGTCGGCGACGGACGCGACGTTGGCGGCGACCATGTCCGCCTGCTGGCGCGAAAGGGCGTTCGGATCGACCGCGATGACCAGCGAGTCCACGCCGACGTCGTCGTGTGCCGCGGCGATCACGGCAGTGGATCTTCCCTGGTAGGAACCGATCTCCACGGCATGCGTGCCGTTCCGCGCACTCGCCCGCACCATCGCGTCGAGCAGGTCCATTTCGACCAGATGGAACCACCCGTGGGCGTGGTGGTGCAGATAGATCAGCCGGTCCCTCCGCCGCCCCCGGTCTTCGGGAGATCCCGGGAGACCTTGAATCCAGGGGTGAGCGTCGGAAGCGAGGCCCACCGCGTGGGCGGTGCAGACGTCGCAGAAGTAATCGGGATCATCCTCGGTGGGTAGTTCGGGTCCCACGTACAAGGACCGCAAGGATCGTGCGGGGTCCCGCGAGAAGGGACGGTACTGCCGTGGCTCGGAGGATCCGGCCTCGAATACGATCCTTCCCATGGAGAGATTGAGTTCCGGATACCGGCCCTGGGGCGTCTCCACGTCGAAGCGCGCCACGGGCCGAAGCGTTCGTCGAAACGGCTCAGCCTGACGCGGTCTGATCGCGAGCGTCGGCCCCTTCAGTGCGAACTCGAACCCCTCGCCGAGCGCGTCGGCGACGAGGTAGCCTACGCCGTCGGCCTCACCGATCGTCCGCATCGCGTGCATTTCGTGGACGTCCATCATCCGCAGTCATCCGCAGCGGCGTCAAGCCGCCCGGCAATGTCCCCGTCTAGCGATTCTGGTACGCGGCCTTGTCGGGTAGACCCAGCCACCGCCCGATCGCCTTCAGCGGCCGAAACAACATGCGCTCGAGCCGCGGGGCTTTCCGCCACACGGCATACGACGCCCGCGAGAGGTAGTAGGCAAACGCATAGGCCGGCCAGGACATCGCCCGCCGCATGCTGTCCCGGAACACCGCCCAGCAGTAGTCTCGGATCGCTCGCTCCATGCGTTCGGAGTAGCTCCAGAATCGGTCCTTCATGTACAGCGCGCCCACGAGGCTCGCGTAGGACATGAAGAACGGGCGCGTATCCACCGCCATCGCTTCCGCCGAGTTACGCGCCGGGTCCAGCCACCAACCGGTGAACCCGTACTCCTCGTGATGGTCGTCGTAGAGCTTGGTTCCCGGATAGGGGATCGGCGTACCGATGGAGCTGAAGTAGGTGATGGACGGCGGGATCGCGGAAATCTCCTCCAGGCTCGCTCGTAGGTGCTCCGGCGTCTCCCACGGGAAGCCGATGATGTGTCCGAAGTAGACCGTGGGAAAGCCCGTCTTGGCAATGATGTCGAGGCTCCGTCGGATGCGATCGACCGTGTACTTCTTGTTGATCCGCTCGAGGGTCTCGTCGTTCCAGCTCTCGACGCCGAAGCCGATGCGACGGAATCCACTCTCGGCCATCGTCGAGAGCATCGATTCGCTGAGGCTGTCGATCCGGAGTCGGGCCGAGAACTGCAGCGAGAGGTCGCTGTCCCGCGTTAGGCCGCAGAACTCCCGGATGCGGGCCTCGTTGATGAAGGCCTCGTCATCTTGAAACGCGAAGAACCTCGTGCCGCACTGCTTGGATACCTGCTCGATCTCGGCCATGACGTTTTGCGGTGTGCGGGCCCGGTAGGTCCGCCCGAAGACGTTGTGGCTGGAGCAGAACGTGCAGTTGTAGGGACAGCCGCGGCTCGTGAACACGCTCCAGAACATGGGGTTCGAGCTGGGATCACTGCTCCCCGTGTAGTGGGCGATGGGAAAGCTCGCGTTGTCCGGAAAGGGAATCGTGTCCAAATCCTCGATCAGGCCTCGCGCCGGCGTGCGTACGATTCGGCCGTTCTCCGCTCGGAAGCACAGGCCGTCGACGGCGTCGAGCTCGCGCCGGCCCAGGTAGTGTTCGGCGAGGTCAAGAATCGTTCGCTCGCCCTCGCCGACGACGACGAGGTCGGCGCCGTGTTCGAGTACCTCCTCGGGAAGGCAGTTTGCGTGGGGCCCGCCCGCGACGATCGGCATACCCAGCGCGC
>CAZKCX010000473.1:0-5966 GCA_964550865.1 uncultured Planctomycetales bacterium | reverse complement strand
CTTCAACGTATGACTCTTTCATTCACTACACCTCGCCGGTTTATCCCGGCGCACAAGGAGAACGGTCATGGCTAAGGTCGAAGATCCGAACGGCTGAACGTCCGCCGACCGCTACCGGGACGCCTTCGGATGGCTGAGGTTCATGATATGCATCTCGTTCTTCGGGAAGTTGCCTCCCATCGCAGGGTCTGCCTTCTTGACCTTATCCGGATCGAAGCTGATCCCCTGCTTCTCGAGGTTCGGCATGTACTTGGCTGGATTCTCGAGGAACTTCTCGTCGCACCCCTTGCAGCAGAAATACACCCGGTGACCGTTGGTCAGGTCGACGAAGGCCTGGGGGTCAATCTTGCCGCCCATCACCGGACATCGCGTCTGGTAGGTATAGCTAGAGAGCAAGCGGCCTTGGTACTTTTCGGGGTTCTTCTCATATACGTCGGGGCAGTCTTTGCAGCAGAAGTACACCTTGCGTCCGTTGTGTTCCACGAAGACGTCCTTCTTCACGGGTTGGCCGGTAACGGGACAGGTCACCTGAACCCGCGGCAGATTCGCCAGCGCTTTGCGCTGGTTCGCCATCTTGTCCGCATACTTGCGAGGGTTGTCGCTGAACGCCTTGATGCAGGACTTGCAGCAGAAGTAGACGCGACCTTCGTCCGTCAGTGCGCGAACCGAGAAATCGATCGGTCGGCCCATCACCGGGCACTTGGGGAAGTCAGGGGCCGTCTTTCGCTTGTGCTTGGGGAGGCCTTTGGCCTTCTCGTGGTCTTCATGGCCTTTCGCTTTCGCGAGTTCGGTCTGAGTCTTGGCCGCTTCGTGACTTCCGTGTCCTTCCTCCCCCTTGGCGTAGACGCTGCTCGACGCGGTTACCCAAAGCGTCATTGATACGACTGCAATTGTGAATCTATGTGAACTCATTGTGATCTCCCGTTTCGTTGACATCTTCGCTCGCCTGTGGATTAGCGGACAAGAACTCATCCGCAAGCCTCCTTTCCTTGGACCTTCCGAGAGGTGTGGTTCTTCACGCCGAGTTGACTTTTCGCTGGGGAGGAAAGGTCCGGGCAATGTGAGAACGGCTTGATGGACGGGCTGGAGAACTCAAACGGCCGGAATGCGTCACTCTCGAAGACGGGCAGCCCATGACCTGTCGACCAGGCCTGACCTGAGAGGGGGACTCAGAACTCGATTCGAAGCGCCTTCACGACGCTGCCCAGCTTGCTGTCGTCCAGGGTGGACAGAATGCAGATGCAGCCCTTCTCGCTGGGAAGATGAACCAAACGCCACGGTCCGACGTGGACGGCCTCGGCGTCCGGACGGGCACCCATCTCGCAGGGCATGCAATGGTGTTCTCCGTGCACCTTCTTAACGCCGACCGGGCACTGGCTGACGACGAGTTGTCCCTGTGGCCCCGAGAACTCAAAGAGCAGGCCCTGCTTCTTGCCCAGTGTCAGCAGATGCGTTGCCGTAAGCGTCAAATCCTCCGGCATCGGGTCGGTGGGATGGACGCGAACGGGAAGGATCTCGCTGGCTGCCGAGAGATCTATCTCACGGGCCTTGTGATGCCCCAGAAAGTCTCGGATCGCCCCTTCGTAGTCCGTTTCGATGCCGGCCAACAGGGGCCGAAAGTCGATCACGGCCTCCTCGGCATATGCGGGTCCGGAGGAGGGCAGTTGGAAGAACAGCAGGGCCGCCGCAACAGGCAGGAACACGGCCGCCGCCACTAGGAACGGCCTCAGTCTCCAACGTGACGGCGTCCGCTTACCGGCATAAGAGGTCGCATCCCGATCCCGCCTGTGCCCCTCGGATATCGGAATCGCCGTCGGCTCCTCGCTGTCGAGCCTGGCCTCGATCCCGTCCCAGATTTCCGACGGGGCCTTCACGTCGCCGGTTGCTTTCAAAGGTTGGACGACGCCCTGAAGTCTTCTGAACTCCTCTCGACAGCGCTCGCACTCTCCAAGGTGGGCGCGGACGGCCTCGGCATCCTGAGCGGCCACTTCACCGTCCAGATAGGCACCGAGTATCTCTGAAACGTCGGAACAGTTCATGACGGCCTCACACGTCCGGCCTCGCCGGGCTTCCTCTCGACCGTAGCCAATGAGAGCCAATCTCATGGCCACGTTCGTCCGTTAGGTTGGACCCCGAAGGCCTTACCCTTCTTCAGAGACCTCGGGTTCTCCCGTTTTCGCCGTACCACCGGCGTAGCCGGTCATCCGGGCTTTCAGCTCCGCACGGATTCGATTCAACCGCGATCCGACGGTTCCCATCGGGATGTCGAGCACCTCAGCGATTTCTGCATAAGTCAAGTCCTGCTGATAGCGAAGCAGCACGATGGCCCTGTCCTCGTCGGGGAGTCCGGCCAGCACGGCCTCTACGTCCATCGACAAATCAGGATCGGAGGAATCTGCATAGGGGCTCGCCTTCTCCCGAAGGCGTTCCGTGGCCGCGCGACCTCGCCGGACGCCCCGCAGATAATGCAAGGCCATGTTGACGGCCACACGGTGAATCCAGGTGCCCAAGGCGGAATCGCCCCGAAAATCGCCGATCTTCTCGAACACCCGGAGGAAGATATCCTGCGAGAGGTCTATGGCTTCCTCGCGGTTGCCAAGCATCCGGAGGACGACCGCGTAGACCCGATCCGCGTAGCGATCGTAGAGGCGGCGCTGCGCGGTGTGATCACCCTGGATGCAGCCTTCGACCAACTCTCGGTCTTCGGCAGCCGCGGTGTCAGGCTCTCGCGATGACGGGTCCACATCCATGAGCGGGGTATCCACGGGGCTGTGAAGAAGCAAAAGCTCACTTGCACCGAACAGATTGCTGCGATTGTGGTGCGACGCTGACGGCGACCACCGCATCGAGCCACCGCTTGTCCGGGAAAGCAGGACGCTACGGCACAACATGCTAACACTAACGTCTGGCGAAGTAGAGAGAAAGAGTGTATTTGCAGGGGCTTCCGTGCTGGGCATGTCCCTGGTGCGTGCCTGCGGGAGGAAGGGAACCCCATGTGTCCCGATGACGGGACCGCATCTTGTATACCCACGGACCATCAGAAGCCTCAGAGCAACGCACGCTCCGCTAGCACACGATGGAGTACCTTCTGAAGCCTGTCCCCGTACACGGGCTTGTCGAGATGGGCCTCGGGATGCGGTAGCCGCTCGACGTCGAAGTATACATGGAGGAAGGCGGTCCAGTCCGGTTCTTCTTTCGGCATTCCGCTCACGATGATGACAGGGATGCTCCGGAACGCATCGTCGGACTTCAACTGGTGGTAGAACCACAATCCCGACTTCCCGGGCATCTGGATGTCCAACGTGATCACGTCGGGCGCCTCCGACCGAACGGCAGCCATCGCCTCTCGACCGTCGAAGGCTACGCTCGCGCGGTATCCCAACGCCCGAAGCATCGACGCCATCATCGCTGCGAAATCAGGCTCATCGTCCACCACCAGCACGCGGCAAGGACGCTCTGACTGGTCGCTCATGCGGACCATCCATTCTTCGTATCGCAGGTCATCCGTGCCGCCCCGATGGACAGCCTGCGGGGCTACGCATGCTGTTGCTCTTCGCTGAATACCTCCTGCAATACCCCCGCCACCTTATCCCGGTCGACCGGCTTGGTCAGGTACCGATCGGGATGCGGCAGGTGGTCCACGTCCAAGAACGAGTGGATGAAACTGTCCCAATCGGCGTCTTCGTTCGGCAGGCCGGTAATGATGATCACCGGGATGTCGCGCAACGCTTCGTCGGATTTCATCTGTCGGTAGAAGAGCAGGCCCGACTTTTTGGGCATCTGGATGTCTAGCGTAACGACGTCCGGCCGCCGGGAGCGGACCAACTCCAATGCTTGCTGGCCGTCACCGGCCACGCTGACACTATAGCCCTGACCCCGAAGGATCGATTCCATCAAGGCGGCGAAATCCGGCTCGTCGTCCACCACCAATACATGTTTCGAGGTGTTCGTCTTCTTCTCGGTCATCTGCGCACTCCTTTCAGGAGGTAGAGTGAAATAGAAATAAGCTCCATTGCCCGGGTTGCTTGTGCACCCGATGCGTCCTCCATGGGCCTCCACAGCCGACTTAGCGAAGGCCAAGCCCAACCCCGTCGATTCCTTCGATGGGTATTGCCCGGTCTCATAGGGCGAGAAGAGCTTCTCCAACATGTCAGGCGCGATTCCTTGTCCATCGTCCTGGCAGAAGAACCTTACATGCCGCCCGTCGTCTGTGAACGATGCGCCGAGCAGGACCCGGATACCAGGTCGGTTGTGCTTGGCGGCGTTGCAGACAAGGTTGATCAGCACGCGAGAGATCAGCTTGGGGTCGACCAGCACCTCGGGGCAGTTCCTTGTTTCTGGATCGACGTGAATCGCGACGTCACGGCCCCCGAGGGGGGCATCCCTTGAGGCCGATTCAAGGAGTTGATGAGGGCTGATTGCCTTCTTATGAAGGGTGGGCGCATCCTCCAGACGGGAGATGTCGAGCAAATTGTTGACAGACGCGAGCATGGCCTGAGCCTGCCGGCGGATCGACAGGAGTTCCCTACAAGGTGTTTGGCCGCTATGGGATTCATGCTCTTCCAGGAGTAGCGTGCTGAACCCCTCGATGCAGTTCAACTGGGTCTTGAAGTCATGGACCAGGAAGCTCGTCGTCCGACGCTTCATTCGCTCCAGCTCGAGCAGCCTGTCGTTCTGATCGCGCAGTGCGTGGCTCTGATGCTCAAGTTCTTGCACGAGAGCGTCGTTTCGGGCGAGCTGCTCGCGCAAACGGTCCCGTTGTGTGGTGATGATCTGTTTCTGGCAGGCGTGGACGATGGCCACCATGGCGCTGAACACGCCAAAGGCAAGCCCCATCGGAAGCATGCTCAACTGGAAGGAGTGGAGCACGGCGTTCGGAACCATCTCGGACCAAGTCCCGTCGGCATGACTGCCCTGACGGGCGTCCAACAGCACGAAGATGACCATGGCGACCGGATGCAGGATGACATACCCGCGGAGGAAGCCAGATAGGGCGTGGCGCAGTAGGTACATCGCTTCAAATCGCGGGCTGCCCAGAATGTGCTTGCTCCGCACGTCGTTCACCACGGCTTCCCGTCTCTAACGGACCATCCCTACGCTCTACGGCGGCTGATGAGGCGTTGCCGTCAACTCACCGGTTGGACACCGGCATGTACTCGGATCTTCACGAGATTTGCGGAAACGACTGCCGGCACATTCCTCCGTGCGTGTTGAACACAAGCTGAAGGGAGGCTCACCCGCGCCATACGCACAAGAGCGTCACGTCGTCGTCGAATGTCCCTGATTCGGAGAGGGCTTCGACGCCCCGTAGAACGGCATCGGCATGCTCCGCCGCTGGACGATCGCGGGTGTCGACAATGAGTTGGACGAGCCGCTCCCGCCCCACCCAGTCACCGCCCGGAAGTCGCACCTCATGCGCGCCGTCGGTGTAGAGGAACAGCCGATCGCCCGGGAGAAGCGCGGATGAGCCAGGTGTGTACATGCCTCCAGGCCGGACCCCAAGCGGGAATCCATTGCCTGCCAGCCGATCGCAATCCCCTTCACGTCGTACGATGATCGCCGGATCGTGCCCCGCGCTTGCATACTCAACCTCTCCCATCGCCCCGTCGATGCGAACGATGAAGCAGGTGGCGAACTCCCCGGCGTCCGCCGTAACCGTCGCAAACTCTTCGTTCATGGCTTCCATGATGGCCGCCGGGCGGGAAGTCCGCTTTGCTTCATAACGAAAGACGGTCCGCAGCAGGGCGGTGTACAACGCCGCCGGCACGCCGTGGCCGGAGACATCGAGAAGGACAAGAAGCATGGATTCATCGCTGCGTCTTACGACATCATAGAGGTCGCCGCCGACGCTCTCGGTGGGTACGAAGACAGCGGAGACTCCCGGGCCGCCCGAGACGCGATCGACATTCGGCAGAACTGAGTCTCTAGCTAACTCCGGTTACTAGCTCCTTGCGGGTCATGGCTTT
>CAZKCX010000472.1:0-5982 GCA_964550865.1 uncultured Planctomycetales bacterium | reverse complement strand
GGCCAGTCGCCACCTGCGGTGGGTCCGCCAGACGGGCCATAGCCTGGAACGAGACGACACGCGCTGTCCCCGTGATACGAACTGGAAACGTTCGGGCGCCCACGCAAACCGGCACCCGATCGGCAAACCCTCATCTTACCCGCGCGATGCGGAACCCGCCACGGCCTCGGCTCCTGATGTGCCCGTTTCGGGATCCGCTCCGCGCGGTCCGCCGGGGAAAGCAGTTGCCCGACGCGGGCGGTCTCCGATACAACCTACGATCGTGAGGCTCGCCTTCAGCGATCGCCTACGTGCCCCATGCGGCCGGCGACGCGGGCCGCAGAACCACATCCCAAGGAAGAAGAGGGAGGTCGATATGGCAGCAATCCTCGTCGGATTGACGACCGTCGTTTCATCGTTTGCGGCCGGCGACGCGCCGGTGCTCGAGGGCGAGTTGATCTTCCCGCTCGAGCACAAGCACAATCACTCGTCCTGCATCGTCCAATGCCCGGATCGGTCCTTGTTGGTTTGCTGGTATCGCGGCTCCGGTGAGCGAAGCGCCGACGACGTCCAGATCATGGGCGCGCGGCGGCGCATCGACAAGGCCGGCTTCTGCCCGCGCTTCATCATGGCCGACACGCCTGGGTACCCCGACTGCAACCCGATGATGCACATCGACGGGAAGGACCGACTGTGGTTGATCTGGCCGACCATTCTCGACAACCATTGGGAGTCCGCGCTGTTGAAGTATCGCCGCGCGAAGGAATTCTGCTCGACGGATCAACCGCCGAAGTGGGACTGGCAGGGCGTGCTCCACATCACGCCCAAGGATCTCGACAAGCATCTCAACGCCTCGCTGAACCGCATGCCGGACTTCGTCCGAACGGCCCTGGGCAAGTGGTTCCAAGACACGATCAAGAAGATCCCGCAGCTGCTCTTCCACCGATTGGGTTGGATGCCCCGCGTGCACGCCACCACGCTGGAAGGGGGCAAGTGGATCTTGCCCTTGTATTGCGACACGTTCAGCATCTCCATCATGGCCATCACCCCCGACGACGGCGAGACCTGGCGGATCAGCGAGCCGTTGATCGGTTGGGGCAACATCCAGCCGAGCGTCGTGCAGCGCAAGGACGGAAGCCTGCATGCGATGATGCGGGAGAACGGCATGACCAAGCGCATCCGTGTGAGCGATTCCCGGGACGGCGGCCTGACGTGGAGCCCCGTGCGGTCGTCGCCGTTGCCCAACGAGGGTTCCAGCGTGGAGGTCATCAAGCTCGCCAACGGTCACTGGGCCCTGATCTACAACGACACCGTCGAGGGCCGCCACAAGCTGGCCGTGAGCATCTCCGACGACGAGGGCAAGACCTGGAAGTGGACGCGACACCTCGAGCGCGTGCCCCGGAAGAAGGGCTCGTTCAGCTACCCGTCGATCCTGCGGGATCCGGCCGACGGGCTCCTGCACGCGACGTACACCTACAGCATCCCCGAGGGCAAGTCGATCAAGTACGTTCGTTTCAACGAGGCCTGGGTGCGACAGGGGGACCCGAAGGAGGACGCGAAGCCATGACGATCCGACGACGTGATTTCGTGAAGGGCATGGCGGCCGGTGCGGCCGGCCTGGGCGCCCTGCGCTCGGGCGCTTCCACGGCGGCCGCCGCGGAATCCGAAGAGGCCAAGCGGTTCCTCCTCTCCGAGCGCGGCTGCGGTCGCGCCACCGCCTACGCCGAGACCAATAAGATCATCACGATAGGCGACAAGACCCACGTGGCCTGGCTCGATTCCGAGGGCAAGAAGTTCTTCGTCCGCGTCCGCACGCTCGACCGAAAGACGGGCACTTGGGCGAAGACCGTCACCGTCGGCGAGGCCTATGACAACCACGGCGGGCCGGCCTTGACGGTCGACAGCAGCGGCTACCTGCACATCGTCTACTATCCGCACCATCATCCGTTCCGCTATCGCTACGCGAAGATCCCCAACGATGCCGGGCGGTGGGGCGACGAGATCCGGTTCGGCACGCGCTGCACCTACCCCACGCTCATGACCGGCGCCGACGACACGCTCTACGTCACCTGCCGCGAGAGCAACAAGAAGAACAGGCCGTGGGTCGTGAACCTCTACGTCAAGCCCCGCGGCGGCGATTGGCATGGGCCGACGGCCATCCTGCGGTCCGATCGCGCCGGATACTCGCACTTCCAGGAGGCGCTCGCGTGGGGCACGGACCACCGCACGTTGCACCTCTCGACCCGGATGTACAGCGGCGGCCACGCGCATACGATCGGCTACATGCGCAGCCCCGACTGCGGCAAGACCTGGGAAGACGCCGAGGGCAAGCGAATTGAGCTGCCCGCCACGCGAGAGACCGTCACGGTGCTCGCCCACGATCGTGACAAGAAGCTGCCCGGCCTTCGGTGTGGATCGGTCGCCGTCGATCCGGACGGCAGGCCGTGGGTGCTCTACAGCGCGGCCGGTCTGAAGCCGGCGGAGGCGTGGATCGCCTTGCTCGACGCGAAGGGCAAGTGGATCTATCGCCCCTTGCTGCCGCACATCCAAAAGGACTTGCCGGAGTGGTGCGGCTTCATGCCCGGCGGGATGACGTTCGGCCAGGACGGCAAGCTCTACGTCACGTTGACGGCCGTGCCGATTGAGCTGGCCAAGAAGGACGACAGCAGCTGGGGCCACGAGAAGAACGAGATCCTCCGGCTGGTCTCGTCCGACGGCGGGCAGAGCTTCTCCGGCGAGATCGTCTCGAAGGTCGACCCGAGCCAAGGCCACTGGATGCCCAGCATCGAGCGACCGACGGGCCACAACCGCGTGACCACGCCCGGCATGATGTATCTCGACGGCGAGCGCGGGGACAAGAACACCGACATCCTCTCCAACAAGGTCTGGTGGGCGGCGTAACCCTCCATTCGGAGGTCCGCCGACGTAGCACGGGCGTCTCGCCCGTGATCAACGGGATCCCGGGAGGGCGGTGCTCCTGCCGAATCGAAGTCCTCAGAACTCGATCCACTCCTGCCATATCCACGGAGCCGGCCTGTCCCCGAGCCGGTCGACTTGCCTCGTTCTGGTGACCGTCGCCCCGGGGGCGTGCTTCACCTGACGCCGCTCTACCGTCGTCGTCTGACCGCCGCCAGGCACGCCATCATACCGAGCGTCGCCGCGAACATCGGCGTCACGACGCAGCCACAGTTGAAGACCGCCGTGACCTCACGATCCGCCATCATCACGATGCGGATCGAGGTGTTCGAATCGATCGCCGCATAATTTGCGTCGCCGGGGTGGTTGGGGTCATAGATCTCCCAATGCTGGAATTCCTTGTCGGCCGTCGGGGAGACCGACAGCGTCACCTCCTCATTCAGCGGATAGGTCGGGGCGTTCGGGTCGGCCGGCGCCGGGTCGAGCTCGACGGCGTCGTCCGGCGCGTGGGCCACCGTGAGCGTGAGTGCGCACGTGGGCTCGGCGCCGGCGATGACGGCCGCCACGGCGTACCAGCCCATGGCGATCCGCTGTCTTCCGGGCGTGTTGAGGTGCCCACCGTCGCTCGTGTAGCCGCTATAGAGCTTCTGATACGTCTGCCCGCCGTACTCGAACGTGTACTCCGTGCCGTTGGGGTCGTGGGCCTCCATGTCGGCGATGTCGAACAGCAGTCTGTCGTTGGCGATGCAGTGGGCCCGCACCGCGTCGTTGTAGTCGTTGCGCTTGACGTTGTTGAAGTCCTCCCCGGTCTTCAGCGGCAGGGTGGCGTAGACGAAGACCGTACTCGGATAGGCAGCCTCCAGCGTCGTCATCATCGCGATGTAGACATTGGGGTCGGCGTTCTGGTCGATATAGCAGAGCTTGTCCATAGCCGCGTCGACGGCCGGGGCCCGCCAGCCCGAGACGTTCACCGAATTCTCGAAGATCGTGAACTTGCTCTGCCAGCCGGGATTGCCGCGGCTGCAGTCGTAGACGGTTCCGTCCGTCGTGGGGTCGGGCGGGTCGACCGCGCGCTGCTGGCCGCTGTTGTAGCTTACGGTGCTGCGAGTGAGCTGATAGCGGTTCGGGTCGGCGGAGTGCAGGTCGGTCATCCCGTTCATCATGTTGCCGCCGACCGAGGCGTGCGAAAAGAACCACTTCTGCCCACCGATGGCGTCCATCGTCGACTGCGGTAGGGACGTGACCCCATCGACGTCGGCATGATCGACGACCTGACCGAGCGCGGGGGCCGTGATCAGCAGAAGCACCACACCCATACGGCTCGCCGGTAGATTGTGCATCTTCTCTTCCCCTTCCAGAGCCCCCTTCCCTGGCCGCGGCTGCGCCGAGTCGAAGCGCGTACGTGGCCGGCGTGTCTCCAGGCCGTCTTCGCCGACGATCTTGAAGCGTGTCCGCGCCGGCATCGCCGACGATTGCCTGCCGATACCGCAATCAATAGTAGTCTTCTTCTCGGTGCGAAAGCAATGTGGTCGCCGAATGTGGAGATGGAAGGCATGTTGTTCTGCCATACCCAATCTGGAGTGCGGCACGCGCTACACGCTCGATCCGCTCTTCGCCGCCCATGGGAGACGCGACCGCCAGGAAGCGGATGCTCCGTACAGCAAGAAGCAGCGCCGATCGTCACGCCACCACTCCCGCGTGAAGGCGTGGACCGGTTCCGGTACAATCCGACCGCCGAGAACGGGAGCGGCGCATCAACGTGTCCGTGGTTGTTACCAACGGGAAACATGGGAGACAGACGTGAGCAAGCCGGCCTTTGACCTGGTGGAACATGTTGCCATCGCCGTGGCGGATCCGACCGCGTCGGCCGCGTGGTACGAGAAGATCCTGGACTTCAAGACCGTCTTCAGCAACGGCGAGGATCCGCCCACATTGCTCATCGAGCATCCGTCCGGATTCCGGCTGGAGGTGATGCCGAAGACCGACAAGCCGCAGCCCGAGCGGCACGTCCGCGACGCCGGGTGGTCGCACATCGCGCTCAAGGTGGCCGACGTCGACGAGGCCTCGGGCGAGCTGGAAGCGCGGGGGTTGGTCTTCGACGGATCGCCCGTCGGTGCCGTGGGCGGTGGTCGTGTTCGGAACTTCCGCGACCCGGACGGAAACATGCTCCAGATCGTGGACAGGCCGTAAGGTCCGCCGCGGGGAGTCAGACCACGCTCCGCCCGCCGTCCACGTTGATGATCTGGCCGGTGATGTACGTCCCCTCCTCCAAGAGATACCGGACGAGCTTGGCCACGTCCGTGGCCGCGCCGACGTGCTGAAGCGGGACCCGTCGCAGCGCCGCCTGGCGCGTCTGCTCGTCGACGTCCTCGGGCAGCATCACCACGCCGGGCGAGATCCCGTTGACGCGTACCGCCGGGGCCATCGCCCGCGCGAGCGCGCGGGTCAGCGTGAGGAGCCCCCCCTTGCTGACGCAGTACGCGATGTAGTCCGCCCAAGGCCGCTCGCCCGAGATGTCGCAGATGTTGATGACGAAGCCGGGTGGTCTTGCCTTCAGGTGCGGCCAGGCGGCCCGGGCGAGCATGGCGGGCGCGGTGAGGTTTACGTCCAGGTGCCGCTGCCAGGAGGCGGGGTCGACATCGTCGATCGTCGTCTTGGTCCAGACGGACGCGTTGTTGATCAGCGCGTGGAGGCCGCCGAGTTGATCGACGGTCGTTCGGATCAGGGTGTCGAATACGGCGCCGTCGGCCAGGTCGCCCTGGACAAGGGCGGCTTTGCGTCCCAGGGCCCCGATCTCAGAGGCGGTGCGCTTGGCGTCCTCTTCGGAGTTGCGGTAGTGCACGCCGATGTCCCACCCCGAGCGGGCGAGCTCGAGCGCGATCGCGCGACCGACGCGCCTGGCCGCCCCCGTGATCAACGCAACACCCGGTTGGTCCGACATGGTGGTCCTTTCGAGAGGGGCTTCCGCGGGCCTAGTATTGCATTTCCGAAGTATCGCGACGAGATGCCCGAGCCGCTCGTGGCGAGCCAAATCGAGCCGCCGGATTCATCCGGCGCGGCCGCGCGGCATGAATGCCGCGGCTCGAG
>CAZKCX010000471.1:0-5988 GCA_964550865.1 uncultured Planctomycetales bacterium | reverse complement strand
GCGGCTCCAGCAGGACGCGCTCGCCGGTCCCGGAGATGCGTGCCCGGTAGCGGAGGATCGTCACCGGCGTGCGCTCGCCGTCGATCTCGGCGAAGCGCTGGCGCGGCACCCATTGCGGCGGGTCGACGAAGACGTTCTCCGACGACTTCAGCGACGTCGTGACCATCCAGTAGAACGGAAACAGCATGCCCAGCGCGACGACCGTGAGGAAGAGATACGTAGACAGCGTCGCCAGCCGACCGAGCAGGTTGCCCCGTCGGCGTGGCCGTCGTCGCGCAAATGGCTGCCGCTCTGCGTCCATCACGCCTCACTCATAGTGCACGTGCCGTTCGCCCACCCTCCAGTTGATCAGCGTGGCGACCAGGACGATCGCGAAGAGGGCCAGCGCGATCGCCGCGGCGTATCCCATGTCGTACCACTGGTACGCGTGTTGATAGATGTAGTAGCTGATGGTCGTGGTGGCGCCCTCGGGTCCGCCCAGCGTCATGACGTGCGCCATGGCGAAGCCGCCCTGAAAGCCCGCGATGATCCCCATGATGAGGATGAAGAAGGTGGTGGGCGACAGCATCGGCCAGGTCACGTGACGAAACCGCGCCCACGCGCCCGCGCCGTCGATGTCGGCCGCCTCATAGAGGTCGGGTGGGATGTTCTTCAGCGCGGCCAGGTAGAGGATCATGTTCGTCCCGCCGATGCTGTTCCACAGGCTCATGATGATCAGGGCCGGCTTGGCCCAGGCCGGGTCCTGGAGCCAGCGGGGCCCTTGCCAGTCGACCTGCCAGGGCAGGTGCAGCGTCGCGAGCACGACGTTCACGCCGTCGCCGAGTTGCCGGATGAGCCAGTTCGCCAGGCCGAAGTCGGGGGAGTAGATCCATTGCCAGAGGATGAAGGTCCCGACCCCGGCGGTGATGTGCGGCAGGAAGAAGGCCGTGCGATAGGCCCACAGGCCGGGCAGGTTCCGCGCGAGGACGATCGCCAGGAACATCGAGCCGAACATGCCGAGCGGCACGCCCAGCATGAGGAACGTCGTGTTGTAGAGGTAGTAGCGGAACTGGTGGTCGAGCATCAGCTCGTGCAGGTTCGCCAGCCCGCAGTATCTCGGCTCGGAGATGAGGTCCCACCGGAAGAACGCCAGCAGAAACGCCGCCACCACCGGCAGCGACGTGAAGACCAGGAAGCCGAGCAGGTTCGGCCCGACGAACAGCAGGGCGACGCCCAGGGCCTTGCTGCGGCTTCGGCCCGCGATCATCCCCGGCCTCCCGACGCCCGGTAGCGCCGCAGGGCGGGGTTCAGGATCTCGCAGAACTGCCGGCACGCGTCCTCGGCCGACAGCACGCCGCGCGGGATGCTATAGAAGAGCATGAAGGCGTCGTAGTTGGCCCGGCGCAGCTCGGTGATCTCGAAGTCCTTGCTGCGGCAGTACTCGGCTGCCTCGACGAAGACGTGATCACCGTCCGGCGGCTCGCCGGGGTGATGCGTCACGCGTCGTGCGGCGGCGATGTTGGAGGGCAGACCGCGTCCGGCGGCGACGATCTTCTCCTGTGTTCGCCCCTCGTGGAGGAACGTGGCGAACTCCCAGGCTTCCTCGGGGTGCCGCGTGTTGGCGTTGATCATCACCACGCTGCCGATCATGATCGTGGCGCGTTGTCGGCCGCGCGGCAGGTGACAGACACCGACCTCGAACCCACCGAACCCCTTCATCCGTCCGAGGTAGTATCGCGTGCTGGCGAGCATGGCCACCCGCTGCTCGGCGAAACGGATGTCGAACTGCTGGCTCGATACGCCCTCGAGCTCATCGAGCTGCGACGGGGAGACATGATGCTTGAAGACCAGGTCGTACTGCCACTGCATGGCCTCGACGGCCTCCGGGGAGTCCAGCGCGAATCGGTCTTGCGCGCTGTCGTAGACCTCGCCGCCGTTCTGCCAGACGAAGATGGGCCAGCGATGGTGCGACCAGAGGATCTCGATGGCGAATTGATCGATCCGGCCGTCGCCGTCGCGGTCCTTCGTGAGCTTCTTGCAGGCCTCGACGAACTCGTCCCACGTCCACTCGCCGGTCGGCTCGGGCACGCCCGCCTCGCGGAAGAGGCTCTTGTTGTAGACCAGACAGACCGGGGAGAAGACGTGCGGCAGGCCGTAGACGTGGCCGTCGAACGTCCCGGCCCGGACGGTGCAGTCGAAGCAGGCATCGAGGTCGACGTCGGGGTCGGCGGCGATGCGTTCATCGAGTCTCATCAGCACGCCGCGTCGGGCGAAGTAGGGCAGGCCGACGTGATCGGTCGTCCAGACGTCCGGCGCCAGGCCGCCGGCGATCATGCCCAGCAACTTCTCGTCCTCGCCGGGGACGAACTTGATCTTGATGTTCGGGTGGGTGGCCTCGAACTCGGCGATCAGCTTGCGGTTGACCTTCATCCAGTGCGGATAGGGGTGGTCGTTGAAAACGAGCTCGACGCGGCCGTCCTCTTGTTCCCGCGTGCAGCCGGCGCCGGCGGAGAGTCCGAGGGCGACGGCCACGAGGCCGACGGGTATCCGCGATAGCCACGCCCATGGGATCAGCGCCCGGGCGCGAAGACGACGCTGGGAGTCTCGCGCGATCATGGAATACGCCATGATAACCGAACCGCGAGGCCGTTGTCGCCAAGGGCGCGAACCCGCTCTCGTAGCAGGGCGCATGACGTTCAGGGCGGGCAGGCCCGAAGGGCCTGAGGAGTGTAGCCACGGGTGGAGTCCGCCGCCGAGGCGGACGAAACCCGTGGGATCGGGTCTGTCCACATTCGCATGCGTCCCGAAGGGACGCCGGAGGGTGTTGGCGATTGACCGGGCCCTTCCGGAAAGGGGCTATCGGCAGGATGGGCGCCCTTCGTAGCACGGGCGTCTCGCCCGTGAGTTCGCATAACGGGTGCCCCATCGCTTCAGCGGTGGGGGACACGAATTCCATTGTGGATTGGCTTGTGTACCATGGGTGCCCTCTCGAAGATTCGCGTATCGCCAAGAGGGAAGTTTCGACTTGCCTGCTCCCGATAACCTGGACGAAGCACGCTGCCTGAAATGCGGATACCGTCTGCGCGACCTGCCGCGTCCGGTGTGCCCGGAGTTTTGTATACCACCCCGGTGATCCCTGGCCTAAGCATCCCTACCGGCTAGCGCCGTGCTGGTATCTCTTCTATGAGAATCCGGGGCAGTGGTAGGTCAGGTGCGGGGGATAGCGATGCGCCGTCGAAGGTGGCGAGCCCCGTAGCACGGGCATGCTTGTCACGGCGAAGCGCAGCGAAGACGGATTGCCCGTGAGTTCGCATAATGGATGCCCCATCGCTTCAGCGGTGCCGAACGCCAATTCCCGTAAAGTCTGCCCGTCGACCACGTCCGTCTCGTCCGTGAACACCCGCCCTGTAGGGGCTAAAGGAAGAACCTCACGCGTAGAACCCGCACTCATACGCGGTGTCATATAGGGCCAGGATGTTCTCCGCCGGCACGCCCGCCTGGATGTTGTGGACGTTGTTGAAGACGTAGCCGCCCCCAGGCTTGAAGGCGCTCATGTTTCGTTTGACGTGCTCGCGGACCGCGTCGGCGTCGGCCATCGGCAAGACGTGCTGGGCGTCGACCGCCCCGCCCCAGAAGACGATCTCATCGCCGAAGCGGGCCTTCAGCTCGACCGGATCCATGTTCTCCGCGCTGATCTGCACGGGGTTGAGGATCTGCACGCCGTTGTCGATCAGATCGGGGATGTACTCGGCGCACGACCCGCACGTGTGATACCACAGCTTCGCGTCGGTCCGCGACCGGATGGTCTGGGCGAGCTGCTTGTGGCGGGGCTTGATGACGCGGCGGTAGAACTCCGGCTGGAAGAGCGGGCCCGTCTGGCCGGCCAGGTCGTCGCCGATCATGATCACGTCGACGACGTCGCCCACCTCCTCCAGGAAGAGGCGGAACCAGTTCATCCAGTAGTTCAGCGTCTGATCGAGGAGGGCCTCGCAGAACTCCGGCTGCATGACCATGTCCATGAACCAGTTCTCGAGCCCACGCAGGTACCAGCAGGTCTCGTAGACCACGCCGCTGATGCCACTGACGACCGCATAGGGCGTATCGTTACGGATCGCCAACGCCCGATCGCGGAGGCCTTCGAACCGCGTCGGGTCGTCGCCCTTGGGCCAGGGATAGTCCGCCAGGTCGGACACGCTTGCCTGCGCCAGCGGGTGGTGTGAGATGTCCATGTAGAGCGGCTCGTCGTCGGGCATCGACCAGACCACGCCGAACTCGTCCTTGAGGTCGTGCCAGACGCGGCCGTTGCGCTCGTGGGTCTCGATGCCGCCTTCCCAATCGGCCGGCGGGCCGGCGGCGACGTAGCGCGTGTCGACGCGGAGGCGCTCGAGCACCGCCTCGCAGGGCTTGGCGAGCTGCTGGACGGGGTCCATGATCTCGAGCTCGTCGTCGATGCCGAGGTGCTCGAGCAGCGCCTGGTAGGCGAACTTGTGGATGCCCGTCTGGTTGCCGCCCAGGTCGATGGGCACGCGGTCGGGGATCTCATGGTGGATGGCCTTAAGGACACGCTCACGAGACGTCATGGTTTCCTTGGGCACGGATCGATCCTCAGCGTTTACGGTCGCGCAGCCTTCGCGCGCCAGACGGCCTCGCGGAAGACTTGCTCCATATCGATCTCCACGAACGGCCGGCTGTAGGCCTGCAGCGGGCCCTGTTCGTCGGTGGCCCGCGCGTTGGCGACCCAAACGCGCAAGTCGGTCAGGTCGTAGACGACGGCCTGCAGGTTACCCGTTCGGACGGTCGGCAGGATGTCCTCGATCGTGACCTTGGCGTTGATGCGTCCGTAGTGGGCCTTCAGCCGGTCGGCCAGCGGGCCGTCGTACTTCGGGATGTTCCAGCTCATGCCCCAATACACGATATCGGGGATGCGCGGATGCGTCGCCGTGAGCGGTTCGAGGTTTGTCGGGTCGTACACGGTGCAGAGCGTGTGCGAGGTCTGGAGCGCGCGGACCTGGCCGATCTCGCCGTCGCCGATCGCGTACATCAGCGAGGTCGTCCGCGGCGTTTCCCGAACGCGCTCGAGAGCCGCCCACAGGCTCGGGTCGAACTGGAGGATGTCGCGGAGCATATAGGGGAACGGTTGACCGTTGAAGGTGTCGTTCTCCTTGTCGTAGGAATCGCCGATCTCGCTGAGGGCGATGCCCTCGGCGCTGATCCCGCTGATCGCCCCGATCATGCCCGCCCAGCCGATGTTGGCGAAGGGGATGCCCTCTTCCGGCACGTGCACGACGACGGTCGGGAACTCCTGGATCTCCGACTTGACGTCGAAGTCGAGGGCGCGGAGCTGATAGACGTGTCGGTCGGCGAGGGTGGCCTGTCCCCACGCGCCGAAGAGGCTGCAGTGCCATTCGCTCGCCTCGCCGATCATGTTGGCGCGGATCAGGGCCTTCAGGGGGACGCCGCTCCCCTCGGCCATGCCCCGTAGCTCCTCCTCGAAGTGCTTCGGTGTGTGCGGCTTGGTGGCCGCATACACCTGATCCAGGATTTCGACGGGCTGCTGCATATCCTTCGTCATCAGTTCGACGAGGCGCTTGGCGCTCTGGGCGATCTCCTCGGCGAGCAGCTCGCCCTGGGCCCTGCCGCGCTCGAACGGCGTACCCCAGACCGTCACCAGACGGATCTCCTCGTCGCCGCTTCCGATCCGCTCGAGGCAGCCGTGCTCGGTGCGCGCGACGAATCGGGGCGCGGCCGGCTGCACGCGCGGGCTTCGCACCGCGCACGGGTGCATGGGCGGTTCCCCTTGCTCGAGGATGCGTTCGGGCCCGGCGTCTTCCTTGTACCCGACGCCGAGTTGGCTGCACCCGGCGAGCGGCAGCCATGCCAGTAGGATCGTTGCGACGAACGTTCGTTTCACGGCTTCACCCCCGTTTGGGATTAGAGCAGGCGATCGATGGGACCGGTGTCGACGTCCGGATAGTCGCTGAGCAGGTCGCGAAGCAGCGTCAGCAGCTG
>CAZKCX010000470.1:0-6014 GCA_964550865.1 uncultured Planctomycetales bacterium | reverse complement strand
AATCCCTATTGAAGACCGCCACCAAGCCGGACCTCGATGCGACCGTGCGCGCCCGCGTCATCGAGTCCCTCCGGCGCGTCCCGCTCTCGCCGGACATCACCAAGACGCTCTCGCGCGGTCTGTCCGACAGGCCGTGGCTCGTCCGATTCGTGACGGCCTGGCTCTTCGCGCACAAGCAGGGCCCCGCGTTTTCCACGGTCGCCAGACGGCTCGCCGAGACCGACCCCGACCCGCTCGTTCGCCAGCTGCTTCGCGCCTACCTGATGAAATGGGAGTCCAAGCCCCCGAGCCCGGCGAAGAAGTGATCGCCGACCTCACTTCAGGGTGGGGAACCACTCGTTCTCTTCCGGCGGATACCGACCCAGGACGCGTTCCTTTTCCCGGGGATCGTCCCGCAATTCCTCGACCCGAGTCCGCACGTTTTCGATGTACGGTCTCATCCGCGTCCGCGCCTTGGGCTGGGTCTTGGCGATCACCATCTTCACCACCCCTTCGCTGTTGGTGGGCATGCCCTCCAACCAGCTCTCGTCCAACAGGGGCGCCCGTCCGGAGATGGAACCCGCGCCACCGAAGCCGCCCCCCGCCCCCCCACGCCCCATCATGCGTTCTCCGGCGATGTACGATCGGGCGTGCATGTACTGCGCGATCTTGCGGTCGATGAATTCCTCGCGATCTTCCGGCGGGGTGCGGTGATACTCGTCCACCTCGTCCGTGAGGATGCTGTAGCCGACGTCCCACATCGCGTCGCGGCAGACCTTCTTCTCGTGCGACGTCATCTGCCGTAGGGCGCTGGCAAGGTCCTCGCGCTTTGCCGGCTCCTCATGGGCCATGTAGAGCTTGCCGACGAACTCCAACCGTTGGCGGACGGGGAGGCGCGCCAGGCCACGCTCGCTGCCCATGAAGCCCGTGATCTCCTTCGGCGAGGCGGTCTGGACATCGGGCGCCGGGATGCTCGTGAGCCGGTCGTAGGCGAAGTAGCCGCCGAACAGCACGAGGACTCCGCCCAACACGCCCGCCGCGATGATCAGCGCCTGCCGCCTTTGCGGGCTTTGCAGGAAATTTGCCATGCGATCCCGAAATGATTCCGACTTCAACCGTTCAGCCAAATCCGTAGCCATGTCAACTCACCTTCACTGCCAATGTTTCCGTGTCTTAGGTCGTAAGATAACGGCCCGTTCCTCGGGCCGGTCGGGAGGGATCGCTAGCCACCGCTCAGGGGCCATTCGTCCCTGTCGATCGGCTCCGCGTCCAGATGGATGCTCATGTCGGCGCGGAGGATTACGATGGACTTCGCCTCTCCCTGGCTGCCATGGAAGCACTCCCAATCGTTCATGATCGGGATGTCGGACAACTGGTACCCGAGGAGGTTCGGGTCATCGATAAGCTGCTCTTCGATCAGCACAAACAACGGATCAAGTTCACGACCTCGCTTGACACCGGAAACGGCATTCCAGATGTCGTACTCGTAGCTGGTCCCCTCGATCTGGAAATAGGTCTTGTTGAGAAGATTCGGATCCGCCGTGATCCGGTCGGCCGGGCAGCGAAACACCTCGCGCATCCCCTGTGTCCCGGTGAGCAAGATGTCCGCGATGAGCGGCAGGTTCGGGTCTTCCGTGGTCACCGTCCTCATAGGCCGCGCATACGGCCAGTAGTCGTTGTATTCGCTCAAGTACGCCTCGAACGCCTGCCCCAGCGAGTGGAGGTTCGCCATGCAGACCGTTCGCTTGCTCATCACGCGGAAGCTCGAAAAGGCCGGGAGCACGATCGAAATCAACAGCGCGATGATCGAGACCACCACCAACAGCTCGATCAACGTGAAAGCTCGGCGCCGTCCATGCATCAGTTACACCTCCGAGCCCGTATGATCCTGCCGGTTTCGCATGCTGCCACCGCCACCGAGGGAACCACGCCGATTCCAACTCGACTCGGCCGCAACGGGCTCCGTCCCTGTCCGGGTTCGAGACCTCCCTCGTCCATCGGGCGGGACCGGGGCGGACCCACCGCGCCATGGGTATACACCCGATTGTAATCCATTCACCTTAGCATTGCCTTCGTACCGATGCAACGCTTCGTAAGCCGGTCCGCCAAGAGCGCGTGCATGACGAATCCCGCGCGCCCGCCCGAGACCCGCTATGGGTCAGTCCTTCCAGCTCCTTCTCGGTTCGGCCAACCAGGCCGCGAGTTCCCTGCCCAGTTCCTGCACGAGCTGGGGATGCTCGCGAATCCGATTCACCTTCTCCTTCGGGTCGGCTTGAAGGTCGTAGAGCGCAACGGGCTTGCCTCGGAAGGCAAGCAGCTTCCATCGGCCGCGGCGGGCGACCTCGGTCGCATACGGTTTCGGCTTGGGGCCCGGTTGAGGGTACCACGTGTAGAGGTCGAGCTGCCAGAAGACCGTGCCGCGATCGCCGACCGGTTCGCGATCGGTCAAGTACGGGAGAAGGTTCCTGCCGTCGAGTGTGAGGTCCTTCGGGATCGCCGCCCCGGCCGCGGCACAGAACGTCGGCAGGAGATCGATCGTGTGGGCAAGCTCGGCCGATTCCGTGCCGGCGGGGATGTGTCCCGGCCACGCGGCGATCATCGGCACGCGAATGCCCCCCTCACGGAGATCGGCCTTGCCGCCCGCCCACGGTCCTGGGTTGCCTTGCAGGGAAGGCCCGTTGTCCGAGGTGAAGACGATCAGCGTGTTGGTGTAGAGATCCAACTCCTTCAGTTTCGCGATGAGCCGGCCGATGTTGGCGTCCATGTGCGAAACCATCGAGCGGTAGAGCAGATCGTCGCCCTTCGCACGGTCCTCGTACTTGCTCAGGTGCGGCTCGGGGGCCGGCTCATAGGGGGTATGAGGAACGTCGAACCAGACGTTGAGGAAGAAACGCCGGCCGTCCTTCTTGTATCGCTCGAGCAGGCGGACCGCCTCGTCGATCTTGATGTCCGTCCAGTGGCGGTCGCTCGACGGCGCCTTGGCGTCGTTTCGGTACATGTACCGTCCGCCCGTGCGATAGAGCAGCCGCTTCTTGAGCAGCTCGCGCCGGACCTTGCCCTCGATGTTGCAGAGATAGTGATCGAAGCCGTGCTGGAGCGGTCCCGGCACGCCGCCCGGGCGGCTTTCGATCTGCGCGACGCGGAGCCCGCCCAAGTGCCACTTGCCGATATGGGCCGTCGCATATCCTGCCCGTTTCAGGAGCTTCGGCAGTGTCACCGTGCCTCGCGGCAGGTGTTCCTCGCCGTCCTTGAAGTGCGCGCGAATGTCGAAGCGAAGCGGATAGCGGCCGGTGAGGATCGAGGCCCGCGTCGGCGTGCAAACCGCCGAGGCCGCGTAGAACTGCCGGAAACGCATCCCCGATCGAGCGAGCGAATCGAGGTTCGGCGTGGCGACGTGCTCGGCGCCGTAGCAGCTCAGGTCGCCGTAGCCGAGGTCGTCGGCCAGCAGCAAGATGATATTCGGCCGCGTTGCCGTGGCGCGATCCACACCCGGCGCCGCTATGACGCCCGCTACGCCAAAGAGCGAAACCAAGGCCGCCAGGACATGCCCGGGCGCTGTTCGTCGCATGGTCTATCTCTCCTCAGGTCTCCCAAACCGAACACACGCACCTAGCCGATTTTGGGGTGCCGCATGTCCACCCACGTCCTCATGTCCGTCATCGACGGCCAATCGGGCTCGTCGATCACGCCGAACCCCGGCGCCTGCAGGCTCGCGCACTCCACGGCGCCGTCGCGGATGTTCAGGAACCATTCGTCGCCGCGCCGCACATACAGATCGCGATGATGCCTCGCCACCGACGCCTTTTCCTTTTCCGTCAGCATCGACAGCCCGTAGTTGTAGTGGTGACCGTTTCGCTCGCAGTGTTTGACGTCGAGCACGGACAGGGCGACGAAGTCCTGGTGCAGCGGGACGATCGGCAGGTTCTGAAGATCCTCCGCCGTGATGAACGTCCGTTCGTCCCGCGCGTTGTAGTGCGTTACGAGCGCCCGATTCAGCAGCGAATGGAAGACCCCCTTGCAATTCTTGCAGCTCGTCCCGGCATAGCCGATGTCGTGCGCCTTCGGAAAGGCCTCGAGCGTGCCGTCGGCCTCGTCGATGATCAGGGGCTTGACGCGTCCGATCTTCCGGATCCATCGGCGTGTGCTCGGATCTAGTGTAAGCGTCCGCTCGAGCGGCTGCTCGATGTAGCGCACGAGAGCGAACAGATCCGGTAGCCGCTCCCGGAAAGCCTCGACGAATCGGGCCAGCGGCTCCAGATCCGTGAAGGCCTCGTTCGCGTCCAGCGAGACGATCGTATCGGGATCGTGCGGGATCACCTCCCACAAGCGGCCGAGTCGGTCGATGTCGCGCTCCGCGTGCCCGGAGATCTTGATCTTGAAGGCCGACACTCCGTCCTCGCGAATGTACTCCTCCAGCGTCTCCGGCAGACCGTCGTCGACGCGCTCCTCCTTCGGCAGATCCCGTGCCGTCAACGGGTCGGCCAGTCCGACGGTATGACGGATTCGGAAACGCGTCCGTGGGGCCTTCGGCAGATAGTCGGCAGGCCGGAGCGAACGCAGCTCCTTGTGGATCTCCCCCGGCGCAAAGCCCAACCGATCCTCGCGAACCATTGCAAAGAGCGGCTTGCCGTGCAGGCGGGCCACCGCGCTGAGGACCGCCCGTTCCATCAGGGCCGACGCGAAACAGCAGGTCAGGTCCTCTTGCCCGAGCGAGCGCCCGAACGCGGTGATCGTCTCGAAGCAGGACCGCCACAGGGTGAACGGGCGCTCGAAGTCGGCGTGATCGAGGTAGACCTTCCGCGCGTGGGTGATCAGGTCCACGAGCTCACGCCGCTTGAGGTCCTGGCTGCGCCCCGGTCGTTTGTCGAGCCAGCGGACGCTGAGCCGATCCGCCGCGGTGCCCCATGTCCGTCTCCCCGTATCGTCGCGCAGCGTCAGACGCACGTGGCCCAGGGGGCTGGTCAGTCCCTTTCGGCTCTTAGGCTTCTGGCCGTGCTTGCCGAGCGTGAACAGCATGCGCCCCGGCTTAGTCTCACGAACGAATAGCTCGATCCCGTCGATGTGGTAGGTCATCGTTCCTCACCGTGTTCCTGGAGGCGCGTTCTTGTGTCTGCCCTGTCTAGCGTATCACAGACGGATCGCGTATGCTCGCTAGCGTGGGGGCTTTCCGGAATGCCCCCCTGGGTCGAGGATTCGGACGGTATCGCCTTGCGGCGAGACGATTGACTAAGCTGTTCGCAACAATGTCTGAACAGTCGAGCAGCTTTGCCTTCTGTGGCCCAGCCGCCCTCGGCTGGGAGCTTTCCACGGTTCACGGCCGGGGGCGGCCGTGCCACACTGTTCGATCTTCGCTGCAAGCAGCTTAGGGATTGCACATGCCATGCGAATCAGCGTAGTCGGAACGGGGTACGTAGGCCTGGTCACGTCGACCTGCCTGGCGGACACGGGCAACCACCTGGTGGGTCTCGACATCGACGAGGACAAGGTCGCTCAACTCACGCAAGCCGTGACGCCGATCTACGAGCCCGGCCTGCACGACCTCCTCAAGAACAACCTCCGCGCGGGTCGGCTTCGCTTCACCACGGATGCGGATGAGGCCATCGCGCACGGCCAGGTGATCTTCCTCACGATCGGGACCCCGCCGAGGGAGGACGGTTCTGCCGATACCTCGGCGCTGGAGCAGGTGTGTCGCACCATCGCCGAGAAGCTCACCGAGCCGAAGATCGTGGTCGTCAAGTCCACGGTGCCCGTCGGCACGTGCAGTCTGTTGGAAGAGGAGATGCGCACCCGGGCATCGCATCGCGTGGACGTCGTGAGCAACCCCGAGTTCCTCAAGGAGGGAACGGCGGTCGACGACTTCCTGCGGCCCGACCGCGTCGTGATCGGTGCGGCAGACGATGACGCCGCCGAGACGATTCGGCAGCTCTATTCGCCTTTCGTTCGGAACCAGAGTCCGATCCTGCAGATGTCCCGTCGCGCGGCCGAGATGACGAAGTACGCCGCCAACTGCTACCTCGCCGCGCGCATCATCTTCA
>CAZKCX010000469.1:0-6030 GCA_964550865.1 uncultured Planctomycetales bacterium | reverse complement strand
GATAGACCAGCTGGAGCTTCGTGCTCCGCTGCCCGATCCCGGCAAGATCATCTGCCTGGCCGGCAACTACCAGGAGCACCTTCGCGAGGGCGGGGAGAGCGAAAAGGACAAGGCCAAGTCGCCGCCCCATCTCTTCATGAAACCTTCGACGTGCATCCTGCCGCCCGGCGGCGTCACGCCGTACCCGAAGGTCACCGATCGATTCGACCATGAGATCGAGCTCGGCGTCGTCATCGGCCGCGCTGCGAAGGATGTCGACGTCGAGACGGGTTGGCAGAGTGTAGCCGGCTACGTGATCTGCAACGATCTTTCGTCGAGGAGGCTCGTCGGGCTGACGGAACTGGATCGCGAGAAGACCGAGCGCGAGAAGTTCTTCGACTGGCTGACGGGCAAGTGGCAGGATGCGGCGCTGCCGATGGGACCGTACCTCGTCACAGCCGACGAAATCCCCGACGTCCACGACCTGGCGATGACGCTGACGGTCAACGGCGAGGTCCGCCAGCAGGGCTCGACCGGACAGATGATTCACACCGTGGGCGAGATCGTCGCGTTTGCGTCGCGTCTGATGACGCTGGAACCGGGTGACCTCATCAGCACGGGCACGCCGTCGGGTGTCGGGATGGCCACGGGCAAGTTCCTCTCGCCCGGCGATACGATCGCCTGCGAGATCGAACGGCTCGGGCGGCTCGAGAGTCGCATCGGCGCGTAGCGCCGGCCGGATAGCCGGCGGAGATCTCATGATCGAAGAGCGAGCGCAATCTCCTGCCGCGGAGAACCCGTCCTTCGACGACGAGGCAAGCGGCGACATCGTCGCCTCCGGTCCGTACCCCGTCGCGATGACGGACATCGATCGATTCGATCGCGCGGACGCCCTCGTCCTGCTGGGTTTGGTCGTCGTGGCGGCGGCCGCGCTCTTGCCCAATCTGGGCGACCGCTGCCTCTGGCAGGACGAAGCCGAGTGCGCGCTCGTTGCGAAGAACATCCTCGATACGGGCTTGCCCCGCGCCTGGGACGGGCGTCTGCTCGTGACGGGCGCGAAGGGCATCGAACTGACGGACTCGTTCCTCTGGGCGTGGACGCCGTGGGCGATGCATTACGTGGCGGCCGCCGGGATGATCGTCTTCGGCGAGACGTCGCTTGGGAGCCGCCTCCCGTTTGCTTTGCTGGGCATTGCATCGATTGGCCTGACGTACGTGGTCGCCCGGAAGCTGCTTCGCGACCGATGGGCATCGTGTCTTTCGGCCGTCCTGCTGATCACGTCCGTGCAGTACCTGTTGCTCATGCGGCAGTGCCGGTACTACGCGATCGTGCCGGTGGCGGCCCTCCTGGCGGTCTGGGGCTATCGAGAGCTCGGCCAACGCCGCGGGCCGATCCTGCTGACGGTCGGCATGGGTCTGCTCTTCCACGCGAACTACATTACCTGCGCGTGTGTCGGGTTGGGGTTGTTCGGGCACGCTGTGGTCTGGCGACGAGACGTCCCGACCTTCCTTCGACTCGGCGCTTCGGCCGCAGTGGCGGCGGCGCTCACCCTCCCATGGTTCCTCGGGCTCGGCATCTACAACGTGCTCAGCGCGAGCGAAGGGGCGGGGTTTCACCGGGAGCCGACGGCGAAGGCCTTCGTCAAGCTCCTGTTCGCGATGAACCAATTCGTCTGCCCGCTGGTCATCGTGATCTGGCTGGTCGTCTTGGGCGTACGGCGTCGCTTGCTCGTGAGGGGCGCGTACCGGCTCGTCGCGTGCCTGGCCGTTCCCGTGTTGGTGATTATCCCCCTGTTTCTCTGGGCGGGACCGCGCTACATGGTGCACATGCTGCCCCTGGGCGCAATCGTGGTGGCGGCGGGGCTGCGGGAGGTGTACCTCCGAAACGATGTGGCGGGGAACATCGGGGCGATCATGGCGGGGGTGACGAACCTCTTGCCGGCCGCCGCGGTGGGCTTGATGCCGGTGAGCGTCGGAGCGGAATTCTTGGACGGCGACTACGCAACGGGGTACGGGGCCCTTCGTCAGGGCATGCTCAAGAGCGAATGGGCGGCCTACGTCACGGAGCTTCGTCAGTCCTTCATCGGCCCGAACGAGGCCATTGTCCAGTACCTGAACGCGCACAGCGATCCGGACGACATCGTCTATGCCGTGTACGGCCGCTTGCCGATCATGCTCCACACGAATCGTCGCTGCGCAGGGCTGCTCAAGCCGGCGGCCCGTAATCGGCCCGGGTGGGATAAGCTCCCGACGTACCTCTTTGATCCGAATGAGGCCAACTGGCTCGTCATTCGCCCGGCGTGGAAACCCCTCGGGGGATACGGCCCGATCCTCCGCCAGTGGCGGCAGCGGGCGCGCCGAAGCGGGCATCGCCTGGTCTCCCACAATCTCTCCGTCCAAGATATTGGCTGGGGCAACCGACCGCTGCTACGCTATCATCACTTTCAATCCCCCGGGCCGAGCGGGACGCGAGATGTCCAGCTCCTCTCGATCGAGCCTGCGGCGGGAGGAGGCCCCTTCGGCCCCACGCGACGGCCACGGCCTTCGGGTGGAGATGGGATTCGGCAACCATGAGCCCAACACAACGGACATCCAATTCGCTTTCAGGCGTCCTTGGGCTGTTCTTCATGGCGACGGTGCCGCTGCTGGTCGGCTGTGAGGATCCGATGTTCGCGCCGCCGGCGTCGGACCAACGCCATTCCTCGGCGTTGGAGGACACCTATCCGATCGCCGTGTGGTATTACGTCCGGGGATACCTGCCGGAGGAACCGGTGCAAGCCCGCGACGCGATGACCGCCGAGCTCGCGCACATCCGCTCTTTGGGGTTCAATACGATTGTGGCCGACGCCGTGACGGGCGAGCGCCGCGTGTCGCTGCTCGAGGTGGCCGCGGATCAATCCCTTCGCGTAATCTTGCCGCATGCCCCGACCAAGGAGTACGTCCGAACGGGCCGCATTGATTCTGAACCGGTCGCCAATTCGATGAGTGTGATCCGCGCGAATGTCGAGCAGGTGGGGCGGTTTCCCGCGCTGCTCATGCACTTCGTCTATGACGCGCCGAACAAGGAGGTCATCGACCGATTGGCCGAGGTCGTTCAAGGCTATCGCCGACTCGACCCGAGCCATCCGACCTTCGTCCCGATGTGCCGCAACGTCGTTGCCTTCGCCAAGAAGACGGGGCAATCCGTGGTCCTTTGGGACAACTTCCCGATCGCCGAGGGCGCCCCTCCGGGTGACCTCCGCAACCGCCGCTATCGAGGACCTGCGACCCACGGGGAGGCCCTGTACGAGATCGTCTCGCAGCTTCCCGAGCACCGGCATTGGGCGATGATCCAAGCCCTGGCCATGCCGGGCCGAATCCGTATGCCCACGCCCGCCGAGTGGAGCGTGATTCACTTGACCGCCCTGGCGGCCGGTTGTGTCGACGGCGTGGTGTTCTACCGGTACCACACGGACAACGAGAACCCCGATACGGGACTGGCCTTGCCCAACCACACCATGACGCCGGAGCGCACGGTCGCCATCCGCAGATTCACCAGGCGTGCGCGCGAGTGGGGGCGGATGCTTCAAGGCACAAAGCCCATCAAGACGGCGCTCCGAGTCGAGAACAATCACCTCCGCGCCGCGGTGCTGGTGCGACCGAAGCGACAATTCCTACTGGTCTTCAATCCCGACGTGGAGACCTTCGGCTACGACACCGTCTTTCTGCCTACGACGATACGCGGGGAGCGCATTGCCCGCGCGGTGAACGTCGACAAACCCAAACGATACCTCCCGAAGGGGAACCGAGGCGAGATTCCGATCGAGCTGCGGCTACGACCGGGCGAGGGGATGCTCTTCGAGCTCTTCGGGCCCTAGCATTGCATTACAGAAGTATCGCGACTACCTGCCCGAGCCGCTCGTGGCGAGCTAAGTCGAGCCGCCGGATCTATCCGGCGCGGCCGCGCGGCATGAATGCTGAGGCTCGGGCACCCACGACGCCCAAACGAGAGACGGCCGGCAAACCCGGCGCGAACCGCCGCGCGTTATCGTTGCCGGGCCCGGAGAAATCCGCGGAGAAGGTCAACGCATTGGACCTTGCGGAACGGAGGCACCAAAGCTACACTCTCCAAAGTATTCGGTTGATCAAAGGGTGCGTCTGTCGCGAGCGCGGATACGGCAGCCCGTCAGCGACGGGGCGCACACATCCGCTGGTGCGGTCTGATGCCACCGTGGTGTCAGGCCACGTAAGGTCGGGTCTCGGCTGCCGAGCTCTGAACGAAGAAGGAGGAATGGTATGGCTATCGTCCTTGGTGTTCTTCTTGCGATTTGTCTGTTGGGTGGCTTCGGAACGACCGGTCCGCTTGCCGAAATTATCCAAAACATTAACGACCTGTTCGGGAACATCATCAACCTCAACATCTAGGCGCACGCCAATCCTGCCGGTCGGGGAGACGCCGGAATGGCCTTCCCCGACCGGTCGACATCTTGCCGTGTGATCCGTCGGGCTCTCCGGCGGCTTGGCTTTCCGGGCCGCTCTGGGGTCTATTGTCCGCATGACGCTCGCCCCGCTCCGCTTGGATGGGCACCGCCGGCAGAGGTATGCCTGCCGTTCGAGCCATCCCACGAAGCAACGAAGCATCCCTGAGTCCAACGGGGCTGGCCTGGGTCGGCCGAATCGCTAAAATACCCGTATGGCCAAGAAGATCGACGTTCCCGAGGGCTTGTGGCAGCGGTGCCCTTCCTGCGAGCAGACCGTCTACCAGAAGGACGTGGAAGACCAGTTCCACGTCTGCCCCCAGTGTTCGTTCCATCATCGCATCGGCGCGGGGGAACGCATTCGGATTCTGTGCGATCCCGATTCGTTCGAAGAGACGGCCGGCGACTTGGTCAGCGTTGACCCCCTCAAGTTCGTCTGGGACCCCGGGGACGGAAAGATCACCTACAAGCAGCGGCTCAAGCAGACGGGCGAGCAAAGCGGGGCGAAGGAAGCCATGATCATCGGCAAGGGTTTCATTCGCGGCCGAGCGGTCATCGTCGGCGCGATGGACCCCTTCTTCATCATGGGCTCCATGGGCGCCGTCACGGGGGAGAAGGTCGTGGTGGCGGTCGAGCGGGCGATGGAGGAGGACCTTCCCCTCATCCTCTGCACGGCCAGCGGCGGGGCCCGCATGCACGAAGGCATGGTGTCCCTCATGCAGATGGCACGGACATCGGCGGCGCTCGCCAAGTTCGACCAATCCGGCGGTCTCTACATCGTGGTCATGACCGACCCGACAACGGCGGGTGTTGCGGCCAGCTTTGCGTTCTTGGGCGATTTCATCCTGGCCGAACCGGGAGCCCTCATCGGCTTCGCCGGCCCTCGCGTGATCTGGAACACCATTCGCACCGAGCTGCCCGAGGGGTTCCAGAAGTCCGAGTTCATGCTCAAGCACGGCTTCGTCGATCGCGTCGTCCACCGCAAGAACCTCCGCAGCGAGATCGCACGGATCATCGACTACTGCGGCAAGTAGCACTACAGCGCAAGCTCGTGGCTTCTGGGCGTGGGCACCCTCTCTGGTGCTGTCGAAAATGCCGATCCAGTCGGCGAATTGGTCGACCTTACGCTGTCGTCGTACGCTGCGGCCGTCGCGCAGAGACGACTCGGCCGCTTTGCGAGGGCAAGACCTCGTCGTTTCTTCCGTCAGCCTCAAAGTCCTCACAATTCTCCCACCGCGAGCGCGACCCACACCAAGCGATTTGGTATAATGCTGCCAAAACGGCAGGCTGACAGAAACTGCATTTATGCTGCCAGTATGCCTGCCGTCTGTCACCACGATGGCTGCGGGGTGCTGGAGGATCCGCATGAGCGACACGGAAACCGCATTCGTGCTGATCGTTGAGGACGAGGTCGCCCACGGCGAGGCCATCGCCGAGGGGCTCAAGCGGGAGGGCCACGCCTGTCGCGTCGTGGAATCCGGCGACGAGGCGGTGAGATCCATGCGAAGCCGGCCTCCTGATGTGATCGTGACGGACTACAAGCTCGGCGGGGACATGGACGGCATGGACGTGCTCCGCAAGGCCAAGGAGCTGGT